>CAZGED010000174.1:0-3595 GCA_964525085.1 uncultured Senimuribacter sp. | reverse complement strand
CCACAAGTCAATTATTTTGTTGAAATTAACTCGTGTAACTAGGTATGCGCCCTCCTGTTATCCGGCAAATTAGATGGGGTTGCCGACTCCTTTTATCCAGCAAATTAGGTTAAGGAGTTGCATCATTCATTTTACCGCATTCTTCAGCAGATTGCGTAATGCTATTTTTTGTGCTATCATATACCTCTGTTACGTATAGAAAAAACTCCTCTGGACACATCACAGAAAGCTGCGCCAGGGGAGTTTCTTTGTCTTGTTTGTCTTGGTTTCGCGGAATTACTCGTCCGGCCGTATGGAGACTTCTCCCGTGGTCAGAGTCTCGATCTGTCGGTTTTTCCGGCCTTCCAGGTATTCCACCACCAGACCGCCGTTGTCATCGATGTCGATGGCACGGGCCCGTATGCCCTTTTCGCTCAGGTTCGGATGAACGGTGATGTTCTTTCCCAGAATGAAGCAGCGGCTCCGGTATTCCCGCAGGAAATCTCTGGACTGCAGGTCTTTGGTCAGGATCTCCATCAGCTGGCTGTAGATCTCCGCCGCCAGTTCAGCGCGGGAAAAGCTGTTCTTTGTTCGGGAGAGGCAGCCGGCGATGTTGTCCAGCTCCGGCGGGAAGCTGCCCGGAAAGCAGTTGACGCCGATGCCGATGACCAGCCGCTCGATGCTGCCGTTTTCAAAGTTGGTCTGGGCCTCTGTGAGGATGCCGCAGATTTTTTTGTTTCGATAGAACACGTCGTTGACCCATTTAATCTTGGTCTTAGTTCCGGCGACTGCCTCAGCGGCGCGGACCACAGCCACGGCGGCGGCCATGGTCACGAAGAGGGCCTTGTCCAGATCAAAGTCGGGCCGCAGGGCGATGGTCATATAGAGGCCGGTTCCCGCGGGGGATTCGAAGCTTCGGCCCAAGCGGCCGCGACCGGCGGTCTGCTTGTTGGCGATGACCATGACCGGCTTATCCCCGATGGAAACTTCCTTTGCCGCGTTGTTGGTGGAGTCCACCGCATCAAAGACTTGCAGATCGCAGGGGTACCGCAGATAGCCGCTGACCGCATCCGCCGTCAGCATGTTGCTCTTGGAGCGGAGGCGGTAGCCGGTGCTGGGCTTGCTTTCGATGTGATAGCCTTCGCTTTTCAGTTGCTGCATGGCCTTCCACACTGCGTTTCTGGAAACCTGCAGTTCCTCTCCTATTTTCTGGCCGGAGAGGTAGGCACCTGTATTTTCACTGAGTAATTTCAAAAGGTCTGTTCTCGTCGACATAGGACATCCTCCCATAGGTTCTGTTTTCTATAGTATATCATGATTTTTGCTAAGAAAAAAGTTGGAGTTTCTGTGAAATCCTTTATTTTTTCTCGATTCTATGCTAAAATGAGATGTTACAGACGGTATTTTACTTTTGTAAATCTAGGAGGAAAATAAGAATTACATGGACAGTCACATAGGGTATTCCATAGGGATCATGGTGGTTTTTTTGATCTTTTCGGCCTATTTCTCAGCTACGGAGACGGCGTTTACGTCCATCAATCGAATCAGGATGAAGAACATGGCGGGAGACGGTGACAAGAGGGCTAAGCGGGTCCTGGATCTGGAGGCCAATTACGACAACCTGCTTTCCACGATCCTCATCGGCAACAACCTGGTCAACATCGGCCTGACAGCAGTGGCTACGGCGCTGTTCCTGGAACTGAATCCGAAATATGGAGCGACGATTTCGACGATCGTAGTGACCGTGGTGGTTTTGATCTTTGGAGAGGTCTCTCCGAAGAGCCTGGCGAAGGAAAGTCCGGAAGGCTTTGCCATGTTCAGCTCGCCTCTGATCCATCTGCTGATGGTGGTGCTGACCCCGATCAACTTCCTGTTCAGCCAGTGGAAAAAACTGCTCTCGCGGCTCTTCAAGACGACGGACAGTCGGGCCATTACGGAGGACGAACTTTTGACCATCGTAGAAGAGGCCGAGACGGAAGGGAGTATCGAGGCGGGACAAAGCGAGCTGATCCAGAACGCCATCGAGTTCAACGAGCTGGAAGCGTGGGACGTGCTGACGCCGCGGGTGGACATCAAAGCCATCGAGATCGATTCCACCAAAAAGGAAGTGGCCCGCATGTTCATGGAAACCGGCTTTTCCAGACTGCCGGTGTACGAGGACGATCTGGATAAGATCCTGGGCGTGCTCAACCAGAAGGACTTCCACAACTATATCTCCGGATCCAAGAAGACCATTTCCGACTATGTGAAGCCGGTGGTCTATGTGGCGGGCTCCATGAAGGCGGCAGACCTTTTGAAAAAACTGCAGATGAACAAATCCCACATCGCCATCATCGTGGATGAGTACGGCGGCACGGCGGGACTTGTGACCATGGAGGACATCATCGAAGAGCTGGTGGGCGATATCTACGACGAACACGACGAAGTGGAATCCCAGGAGATCACCCAGCTGCAGGACGGAAGCTACAGAGTTCTGTGCAGCACCAACGTGGAGAAGATGTTCGATTACTTTGATGAAGAGGTGGAGCTGGATGCCACTACCGTCAACGGATGGGTGGTGCTGCAGCTGGATAAGCTGCCGAAGGCCGGAGACACCTTTGAATACGATACAGGCGGCAAGATCTTCTGTGGCCGCGTGATCAAAGCAGACGAAAGAAAAGCGATAGAAATCAATCTGAAGGTAACCCAGAAACCTGAGGAAGAAGAATAACCGGAAGGGGGAATCAGACAAACATGGGACTGATGGAAAAGATCTTTGGAGATCTTAATGAAAAAGAAGTAAAGAAAATAGAAAAGATCGTGGACAAAGTCGAGGCCCTGGACGGGGCCATGGAGGCTTTAACCGATGAAGAACTGCAGGCGAAGACCCCGCAGTTCCGCGAGAGACTGGCGGCGGGGGAGACCCTGGACGATATTTTGCCGGAAGCCTTTGCCGTCTGCCGGGAGGGCGCATGGCGTGCCCTGGGCATGAAGCACTTCCGCGTACAGCTGATCGGCGGCGTGATCCTGCATCAGGGCCGCATCTCCGAGATGAAGACCGGTGAAGGTAAGACGTTGGTGGCCACCTTGGCGGCGTATCTCAACGCGCTGGAGGGCAAGGGCGTCCACGTCATCACCGTCAACGACTATCTGGCAAAGCGTGACGCTGAATGGATGGGCAAGCTGTACACCTTCCTTGGCCTGACCGTAGGCTGCGTGGTCCACGGCATCAGCAACGAGGAACGGAAGGCTGCGTACAGAGCGGACATCACCTACGGCACCAACAACGAGTTCGGCTTTGATTATCTGAGAGACAACATGGTCATCTACGAGGAAGAGCTGATGCAGCGGGAACTGAATTACGCCATCATCGACGAGGTGGACTCCATCTTGATCGATGAGGCCAGAACCCCTTTGATCATCTCCGGCCGCGGGTCAAAATCCACCGATCTGTACAAGACGGCGGACCGGTTCGTGACGACCCTGACAAAGGAAGAGGACTTCACCGTGGAGGAAAAGGACCAGCAGGTAGCCTTGACCGATGAAGGTGTGGCAAAGGCTGAGGCATTTTTCCATGTGGACAACTATGGCGATCCTGAGAATATGGAGATCAACCACCACGTGCTGCAGGCGCTGA
>CAZGED010000173.1:0-3693 GCA_964525085.1 uncultured Senimuribacter sp. | reverse complement strand
CTTCAAAACACTAAAACAGGCTGATTTTTGTCAAAAATCAGCGAAATGTTGCCGAATTTATGTATTATTATGTAATTTGTTCTATTTTTTGCAATTCAAAAATCGATTTTATCTGGAAAACGATGAAGAACGCGCAACATTAATTGATTTTTTGGCAAAAATCAGCCGGACTGGAGATTGGCACTAGGATCTGCACGCCGTACGAAGCTTAGAAATCAGGCAAAAGTGGCGTGCAGCACAAGTGCCGCGCCGTATGGTACACAAAGAGTGACAAAAAGTGGCTCGAGTCGCCAATGACCGTGAGAGAGCACGAAAAAAGTGGTCAGAAGTTTTCATGCGTAGGCCCTGGAGCTGAACCTTAGTAGTCTTCGCAATCCACAGGAGTTTATGGTATACTATTTCGATAACAAGTTTTTTTGATTGAAGAACGAATTCTATTGATTGGAGAACGACTATGGTATATAACAATGTGCTGGAGGCTATGGGGCAAACGCCGATGATTCAGTTGAACAGAATGGCTGACCCGGAGGGCGCCAGAGTATTGGTTAAATTTGAGGGACTTAACGTAGGCGGCAGCGTCAAAACCAGGACGGCCTTTAACATGATCTCGCAGGCGGAAGAGGACGGCATTTTGCGGCCGGACTCCATTATTGTAGAGCCCACCAGCGGCAATCAGGGAATCGGCCTGGCCCTGGTCGGCGCGGTCAAAGGATATGAAACTGTCATCATCATGCCGGATACAGCAGAGAGATATTTCTCTACACCGCTGTTTGAGTAGGGAAAAACAGAAATTTTGCGCGGCAGGCCGCAAAAAGAATGAATTTCAGAGGATTCCAAGCCTTTTTGAGCAAAAAAGTGTTGCAATCACTTTGGTTTTGCTATATAATATTCGTGCGCTTGCGTTTTCGCGGGCAAGTATAAGTTGCGGGGCAGGATTCGCAAGGTCCGGCAGCTCTGCAAGCTAAAAGTTATTTTTAGTCATGCCGAAAAGGATGAAAGCCTGTTTTCTGCGTTTTGATCTCAGTAGGCAGAACCGAAAACGATTTGTAAAAATCCCAGTAGGTGGAAAGGAAAACACATGAAATCTTACATTGCAAAACCTGCAGAAGTAGAACGTAAATGGTACGTTGTAGATGCAGAAGGCAAAACTCTCGGAAGACTGGCATCTGAAGTTGCTTCTGTTCTGAGAGGAAAGAACAAACCGATCTATACTCCACACGTTGACTGCGGCGACTATGTTATCGTCATCAACGCTGAGAAGGTAGAAGTAACCGGCAAGAAGAGAAAAGAAAAGATCTACAAGAGACACACGGGTTATCCGGGCGGACTCAGAGAGGTTACTTTCGAGAAATTACAGGCAAGGAAGCCGGAAGAAATCATCAAGCACGCAGTAAAGGGCATGCTTCCTGATGGAAAGCTGGGCAGACAGATGTTTAAGAAGTTAAAGGTTTATGCAGGCGCTGAGCATCCACATACCGCACAGAAGCCGGAAACCTTGGAAATCTAGTGAAAGGGAGGAATAGACAATGGCAAAATTACAATACCAGGGAACAGGTAGAAGAAAATCTTCAGTTGCTAGAGTTAGATTAATCCCGGGCACTGGAAAGATCACGGTAAACAAGAAAGACCTGGATGATTACTTCGGAATGGAAATCCTTAAGAGAGAAGTGAAGAGACCTTTCGAAGTTGCAGGCTGCGAAGGCAAATTTGACGTCATCGCAACGGTTGCAGGCGGTGGATTCACCGGTCAGGCAGGCGCGCTGAGACACGGTATCTCAAGAGCCCTGTGCCAGGCTGACAAAGACGCTTACAGAGCGCCTCTGAAGGCTGCGGGCTTCCTGACAAGAGACCCGAGAATGAAAGAAAGAAAGAAATACGGTCTCAAAAAAGCGAGAAGAGCATCCCAGTTCTCCAAGAGATAATTGGCATACTCCGCAAGACAGCGACAAAAACGCCTTGGATTTTCCAAGGCGTTTTTCAGTTGCCGCGGCATCAGAACATCCGGTGCCGCGGCCGTCCTATTTTTCATCAGCTCTGCGAAAGCTGGTCCTCATCGAAGGTCAGCAGCTCGGGCAGGGTGCAGTCGGCGGTAAAGATGGTTTCGCCGTTGTCGGCGGTCACGTAGTAATCGCCGCTGACTGTCATGCCGCCGTATCGTATCTCCGTCTCATCTCCGTCATCGGTCTGGATTACAACGATGTAGGACGGATCGTCCAGACCATAATCAGAGAGCGCGTCGGGTGCCTCCACCTTTTTGAGGCCGGTAATGGACGAGGCCAGGTCGATCAGAGCCTGAACGTAGTCCTGCTGTAGCGAGAGACTGTCATCTTCGGCGTACATCCAGGTATCCTCCTCCAAGTAGAAGGAGCAGGTATCGTCCCCGGAGGTATAGGAAAGGAACGTGATCCTGTCTTTGTCCAGGGCGGTAACTGCCAGCTCCTGGGCGGCCTCTGACTGAGCCGCCTCCCGGTGGCCGGCGTATGCGTTTGCCAGAAAATACAAGATCAGCAGCGCGGCCAGAATACCGCAGAGGAACAGCAGCTGTTTTTTCTTTGTCATAGTCTTCTCCTTTCATCAGGCTTTCCGCCGCTTCAGCCAGTATACCAATCCGAAGACGACGACGGCCAGCGGAACTACGAAGATGATCAGCACGCTGAACAGGCTTCCGTACTGCGGCGTGTTGTATTGGATCTCCAGGCTCTTGGCTTCGATAGACAGATTATCCATGTCCCCGATGGCCGCGGTCAGAGAGTTCATGAACAAAGTGTTATTGTCCAGGCCGGAAAAGGCGCTGGTCAGCCCTTCATCAATGATGGACGCTGAACCGTATACGGTAAGCGTTCCGGTGACGCTGTCGCCCTCATCACTTTCATCCTCGGCGGTCTCCGGGGTGTACTCCACTCTGGCGGCCACGCTGTAGACACCCTGTTCCTGACTGTCCTCCGTGACCATGTACCCGTAGGAGGAAGTGTCCAGCAGAGAGAAGATCGCCAGCTGTTCACTGCTGTCGTCCAGGGTAAAGCCTCTGGCATACCCCATCAGCACCATCTGGGTGTTCAGCCCGTCTGCCAGGCTGCCCGGCGCGGTGATATTAGGGAAGATATAGTAGTAATTGCCCTGGTAATTCCGTTCCATGTCGGCCACGTATCCGTCCTCCAGGTGGATACCGTACTCAGCCAGGAGATCCGCGGCGTTGCCTGTTGTCGGGCTTTTCTCCGACAGCAGGATCAAAACGTTTCCGCCGGACTTGATGTAGTCGTCCAGCAGCGCGGTTTCCTCTTCCGTCATATCAGACGCCAGACCGTTGACCAAAAGCAGGTCGCAGTCCTCCGGTATTTCATTGTCCATGAGCAGACTGCAGCTGTCCGTGGAGATGCCCGCCTTTGTCAGCAGGCCCGTTGCCGTGTCGGAGAGGTCCGATTCCCCGTGGCCGGACAGACAGTAGACCGTCTTTTTCTCACTGCCGATGACCTGGTTGATGGCTGCCGTCAGCTGTCCGTCGCCGTCAAAGGCAGAAAGGCTGCTGGTTCCGGTATAATAGTAGGACATGCTCTCTATCAAAATGTCGGATATTGGAATCTGCGCGGAAAGACCGGTCTCTTGGCAGGATACGATGATCGTATCGCTCTCCGCGTCGTAGTCAAACAAAGCGGACGGGTGCATGACCGGGTCCACGGTTTGCAGGGTCAGCCT
>CAZGED010000172.1:0-3708 GCA_964525085.1 uncultured Senimuribacter sp. | reverse complement strand
GATCCAGATCAAAATGGCCCAGGGTGCGAAGCCGGGAGAAGGCGGCCATCTGCCTGCAGGCAAGGTCTACCCGTGGATCGCCAAGACCCGGTATTCCACGCCGGGCGTATCCCTGATCTCGCCGCCGCCTCACCACGATATCTATTCCATTGAAGATCTGGCGCAGCTGATCTACGATCTGAAAAACGCCAACAAGGACGCCCGGATTTCGGTCAAGCTGGTGTCTGAGTCCGGTGTCGGCACCATCGCCGCCGGTGTGGCAAAGGCCGGTGCCCAGGTTGTTCTCATTTCCGGCTACGACGGCGGCACGGGGGCAGCGCCGATCAGCTCCATCCATCATGCCGGCCTGCCGTGGGAAATCGGCCTGGCGGAGGCCCATCAGACGCTGATGGAAAACGGACTGCGGCAGAGAGTGATCCTGGAGGTGGACGGCAAGCTGATGACCGGTCTGGACGTGGTAACCGCGGCGATTCTGGGCGCAGAAGAATTCGGCTTCGCTACGGCGCCGCTGGTCACCATGGGCTGCGTCATGATGCGGGTCTGCAACCTGGATACCTGTCCGGTGGGCGTCGCAACGCAGAATCCCCAGCTGCGCAGCCGATTCTGCGGCAAGCCGGAATACGTGATGAACTTCATGAACTTTATCGCGGAGGAAATGAGGGAGATCATGGCCCGGCTGGGTGTACGCACCGTAGACGAGCTGGTGGGAAGAACCGAATTCCTCAGAGAGCGGCAGCACCAGGTCACAAAGCGGGCGGAGACCGTGGATCTGTCCGCCATTCTCGCCCGGTACGACGATGTGCCGAGGCAGCGAAAACACTTTGATCCGGCGGAAGCCTACGATTTCAGGCTGGAAACGACGGTGGATGCGTCCCGTCTGATCCCCGCCTTCCGGACGGCCATGGATGAAGGACGGCCGTGCAGCGCCGCGGTGGAGGTACACAGTGTGGACAGGACTCTGGGAACGCTGCTGGGCGCGGAGATCACCCGAAGGTTCGGAAACCGGCTGGAGGACGATACCTATACCGTCAACGCCTACGGCGGCGGCGGACAGTCCTTCGGCGCATTCATTCCGAAGGGACTGACCATGCGGCTCTTCGGCGACAGCAACGATTACTTCGGCAAAGGGCTTTCCGGCGGCAAGCTGGCGGTGACGCTGCCGACAGGCAGCAATCTGACCGCGGAAGGAAACGTGATCATCGGAAACGTGGCTCTCTACGGTGCCACCGGCGGAAAAGCCTATATCAACGGCCGCGCCGGAGAGCGGTTCTGCATCAGAAATTCCGGTGCGGAGGCCGTGGTAGAGGGCGTCGGCAATCACGGCTGTGAATACATGACCGGCGGCCGGGTGGTCATTCTGGGACCGGTAGGCAAGAACTTCGCCGCCGGCATGAGCGGCGGCATCGCCTACATCCTGGATCAAAATCACGATTTTTATCTCAACCTGAACAAGGAGTTCGTCACCATGGGTCCGGTTACGGAAAAGACGGACATCCTGGAATTGCGGACCATGATCGAGCACCACGCTTTGGAGACGGAATCCCGTCTGGCCCAGCGGATCCTGGCGGATTTCGACCGGTATCTGCCGGACTTTGTCAAGGTCATGCCTGACGATTACGCCAGAATGCTGTCCGCCATCAGCAGATTCCAGGAGAAGGGCATGAGCCGGGAGCAGGCTGAGATGGAGGCATTTTATGCTATGCAGGAGGAGGAAGAAATTGGGTAAAGCAACAGGTTTTTTAGAATATATGAGAAAGGTGAATCCCTCTGCAGCGCCGGAAAGGCGGATCAGGGATTTCTGCGAATTTCATCCCCCGCTGGACGAAGCTGCCCGGCAGCGGCAGGGGGCCCGCTGTATGAACTGCGGCGTGCCGTTCTGCCAGTCCGCCATGAAGCTGGCGGGCATGGTCAGCGGCTGTCCGCTCCACAATCTGATACCGGAGTGGAACGACGAGATCTACCACGGAAACTGGGAACACGCCCTGGATCGGCTGCGGAAGACCAACAATTTTCCGGAATTTACAGGCAGGGTCTGTCCCGCCCTCTGCGAGGCGGCCTGCACCTGCGGTTTGTATGATGATCCCGTTACCGTGCGGGAAAACGAACTGGCCATCGTGGAAGCGGGCTATGAGGCAGGGCTGATGACGCCCCGGCTGCCGGCTGTCCGTTCCGGCAAGAAGGTGGCGGTGGTCGGCTCCGGCCCGGCGGGACTGGCCTGCGCTGACCAGCTGAATCAGCGGGGGCACTCTGTTACCGTCTTTGAGCGGGATGACCGGGCCGGAGGCCTTTTGATGTACGGGATTCCCAACATGAAACTGGATAAGTCCGTGGTGGCGCGGCGTGTGGCTTTGATGGAGGAAGAGGGCATCTCCTTTGTTACCGGCTTTGACGCGGGGACCAAGCGGGCCGCAGCCAAACTGACGGGGGAATTTGACGCGGTGGTCCTGTGTACCGGCGCCAAGCAGCCGAGAGATCTGGACGTTCCGGGAAGGTCTGCGGAGGGCGTGTATTTTGCCGTGGACTTCCTCACCTCCACCACCAAAGCTCTGCTGGACGGGAACGGTGCGCTGCCGGGGGACGGCTATATCTCCGCAGCGGGAAAGCGCGTGGTCATCGTCGGCGGCGGAGACACGGGCAACGACTGTGTGGGAACCTGTATCCGTCACGGCTGCAAGTCGGTGGTGCAGCTGGAGATGATGCCGAAACTGCCCGACAGCCGTCAGGCGGACAATGCGTGGCCCCAGTGGCCGAAGGTCTGCAAGACGGATTACGGCCAGGAGGAGGCGATTGCTCTATTCGGCGGAGATCCCCGGATCTATGAGACTACGGTCAAAGAGATTCTGGCCGGGGATGACGACCGCGTCAGCGCTGTGCGCACCGTGTCTCTGGCCGACGGCAGCGAGCAGGTGCTGGAAGCGGAGCTGGTTCTCATCGCCGCCGGTTTTCTCGGCACAGAGCGAAAGCTGGCCAGGGCTTTTGGCGTAGAGCAGGACGCGCGTTCCAACGTGGCGGCGGAGGAAGGCTGCTACAGGACTTCGCAGGAAAAGGTCTTCGCGGCGGGGGACGCCCGGCGCGGTCAGTCCCTGGTGGTCTGGGCGATTCACGAGGGTCGCGAGGCGGCCAAGGCTGTGGACCAGTATCTGATGGGATACAGCAATATGATATAGAAACATGAGATAGCATGAGATAGCGCGAAGGGCGAGTGAGAAGGACGGTTTCGTAAAGCATGCTCAGATTGACAGATTTACGAAACCCGGAGGGACGGGTTGGTCCTCATGACCTTCCGGGGACGGATGCCGCAAAGAGCGCAAGTTTTTCCGCATAAAAAGGCGGCCTGCCCATGGGCATTGGCCGCCTTTTGTCAGCTTTTGATCTTTCGTTACCCGTCGGAATGAACGGTCTGATAGCGCCTGCTTTCCGTGATCAGCGTTTCTCCCGCTTCTACGTCACAGATGACAGCCGGCAGCGGTTCGCCGACAATGGTGTATTTCATAAAATCTTGCTCCTTTCCAGCGCTAAACTGATGAATATCTCTTTTCTTCATTGTACCGGATGAGAACTATGGCTGTAAATCGAAAATTTTGTTTTGAATTGGGATATAATTATGGTATACTAGTTTCATTAGAAATCTGGAAACGACAACAATATTTGGAGGAAACGACTATGACAGAACCTGTTTCAACGAATTTCATTCATAGCATCATCGAC
>CAZGED010000171.1:0-3736 GCA_964525085.1 uncultured Senimuribacter sp. | reverse complement strand
CCTGAGCTGCTCATCCGTCACCGTTTGGTCTGAAAAAACGAGGATCGGCGTGTCCTTTCCCTCCTGCTTCTCCGCCTCCAGCATGTTTTGTCTGAGCCGTTCCAGCTTGCTAGAACACCAAACGTCATCGTCATCGCAATAAGCAATATAGGAAGCATTACAGTTTTCCGTCATCCAGAAGAAATGCGCCTTAGCCCCTCCAAACCTCTGTGCAGCATACACACGATGTATTCTGTCAGGATAGTTCCGAACATACTCATCAATGATCATATCCGTGCCATCTGTCGAACCGTCATCCGAAATCGTCAAGTGCCAATTCTCATCGGTCTGGCTGAGAACAGAATCGAGTTGTTCTCGAATATAAGATGCTCCTTGATAGGCCGCCATCAGAATCTCAATATGGTTATCCTGCATTGCTTCTTTCCTAATCTGCCGGGCTCTTTCCGGCAAACATACCAATCTCACTCAGCTTTTCATACATCTGTTGATCCGTATACTTTCCATTCTTCCAGCATTGCTTCTGCCGCCTGACCCATGCGCCGAGCTTGATGCCATCCGGCGTTTCGTACGCGACAGGCACCTTCAGGTTTCCATTTTGATCGAAATACACTTTCGCAGCAGCGTAGGATTCCTGCCACATTCTTTCTTTTCTCGTCTCCCACAGCATGCCGATAGCGTCCAACTTTGCACACTGTTCCTTCGTCAGAGGCATTCGTCCATACTGACCGTTTCTGGCCTGCCGCTGCGCACTGATCCAGTGTCCAAGGGCAAATCCATCTTTTGATACATAGCTTCCCGGCACATCTAAATGCCCATATTCTTCAAAGAAGCGCTTTGCCTCCTGGTAACCGCAGCTCCATCCATCGGCATATACGCTCCAGGTCATCCCAATGGATTCCAGCTTGTCAATCCGCTCCTGTGTAAGCGTCGTACTTTTTGCGCTTCCGTTCTTCTGCTGACGCATTCTGCGAATCCATGCGCCCAGCGCATAGCCGTCTGCACAGACATAATCGGCTTCGACGTTCAAATGGCCATTCTGCTCAAAAAACTGCTCCGCATGACGAAAGCCCTCCTGCCATGCCAGGGATGTCTTGTCCTCCCAAACCATGCCGATGCTGTTCAGCCGCTCAATTTGTCCCGGAGACAGATGCGCGTCTCTGTTTTTGTAAAGGCTTCGCTGCCCCTGAATCCATATGCCCAGGCAAAGGCCGTCCGAGGTCACATATCTCCGCCGAACCTGAAGATTTCCATGCTCTTTATAGTAGGAGGCCGCCGCCTCAAAATAGGAATCCCATGTCGTACTCAGGCTGTCCTCCAGCCGTTTAAACAGGCCCGCGGCATCTTCCACCTGCTCGATGACGGTCAGCTTTTCCGTTTGAATTTCAACGCCTCGCCCCTTCCGGCGCAGACGCTTCACCGCTTCATCCATTTCCGCCTGAATCGTGCCATAGCTGCTGAGGCCATCGAAATTGTTCACCACGTCGAGAATCAGCGGCGTACTCTGCATGCCCGTTGTCAGCGCGCGGCCAATCTGCTGCTTGTAGATGATGGGCGAAACCGTCTGACGGAACAAAATCACGCCGCTTACGTCCTGTACATGCACACCCTCATTGAGCATGTTGATCGAAAGCAGCAGCTTGAGATGGGCGCTGTCATCTCTGACAAACGCCTTGAAAGCCCGGCTCGTCTCTGGGTCAGCTGAATAGGCTGAGTAAACATGCATGTCCGGGTCGATTTCTCCGAACCATTCCTTTGCATGATTCATCACCCGCTTCATATGCGCTTGGCTGGAACAAAACACGAGATACTTACCCGTTTTATCTTTGATATGGCGCGTAAAAATGGCGGGCAGCCCTTCGGCATTTTCCACGGCCTCCCGCAGCGCATCCATGCGCTGCTGACTGCTCCTGCGCAGTGCCGCCGGACTCACCGCGTCAACCCGCCTTTGAAGCTTCTCCAGCTCCCGCTGCATCTGGTACACCGTCGTCACATATGTCGGCGCGGGCAGAATCCCCCGCACAACGGCCTCACCCAGCGTCATCTCGCTGGCGATACACCCCTCAAACAATTCCTCAGCCATGTCACGCTGTCCGTCCAGATAGCGGATCTTTGTCGCGGACAGTCCCAGAAGCCGCGCATGGGAATAGGCCCCCAGCAGCCGCATAACGCCGTTGCCCCAGCACTTTGCTCCGCAGCGGTGGAACTCGTCAAGAATAATGCCATCAGGTTTCAGCTCCGCAATTTCCTCATCCGTCATCATCATCAGGCGCGCATAGGTCATAAATACAATCCGCTCCACAGGAAAATCCGAAGATGATCGCATCACATTTTCTAACTGCGTCTTGTAAATATATTCGCTTGGGGAAATCCAGACAAAACGCTCATCCGCCCGTTCCTCAATCCACTTGAACGCGATGAAGCTCTTGCCCGTGCCCGTCGGATGGATAACCGCGGCCTTTGACGACTTCTCCAGCATCGCCGTCACTACGTCATATGCTTGACGGTTATGCGAAAAAAGCTGCACAGCCACGGCCATTCTCTCCTTTCAGGCGCTAATATCCGAACAGAACCTCTGTTCCGTCATAAGCAATGATCTTTTATCTATGTTTAATTTCAGAAATCTGCTGTTGAAAACGAACTGCTGTTGTGGTAAAATAGGGAAGAACAAATAAAAAAACTGACGGAACAGAGGTTCCGTCGGTATGTATGTGGATTTCTTTTTCTATTTTCCTTTTTCTGATGCTTTCTTCGCAGCGCAAACAGCCGATCATCTCATCTGCAAATCGGCTGTTTTTTCTTTTTATTCTTTTTGAAATTACGCCGTCAGCTTCATCGCTGAAAGCTGCAATGCAACCGTTTTCGCGCTGAGCCGGATATAGATTCGCGTCGTATTGATATCCTGATGCCCCAGCAGGCTCGCCAGTGTACCCAGATCCCCGTATTGTTCCATATAACTCACAGCAAACAGGTGCCGCAGGTTATGAGGAAACACCTTCTGCGCATCCACACCCGAAAATACCGCCAATCGCTTAAGCATCCTCCAGATTTCTTGTCTGGATACTGGACGTCGTCTTGCCGTCAAAAAGATACAGCCCGACTGAATCCCTTGCATCTTCGCATATGCTTCCAGTTTCCGGCAAAGCTCCAGCGGCAGGATGATCACCCTCCCCTTTCCTTTGTTGTAAACGCTCACC
The DNA here is from genome assembly GCA_964525085.1 of uncultured Senimuribacter sp. GTDB lineage: Bacteria > Bacillota > Clostridia > Peptostreptococcales > Anaerovoracaceae > Senimuribacter. The sequence continues at coordinate 542 of CAZGED010000171.1, read as the reverse complement.
TGACCGCTTTGCAGGCTCTCTACCGTCATATACCGCAGTTCGCTGACACGGATGCCGGTCGAGGCCAGCGTAATCAGAATCATGTGCAGCCGGGCGTCCAGTTCCTCGCGCGCAACCTCCACCAGCCTCATGTAATCTGCGCGGCTCAGTTCCTTCTTCGCAAAGCGAAACGCAGGCTCCTGCACCTTGAGGCGCGCAATGCGGCATTCATTCCAACCCAGATAGCGCATCAGGTCGTTGATGGCCGCGACGCAGACATTGACCGTACTGGGCGCGTATCTTTTCTCCGTCAGCAGGTATTGTTTATACACGCCAAGAAGTTCCCGCGAAATCGCCCGTTTCTGCATCCATGCATGCAGCTTCACGAGTATCCTCTCGTATTTTTGACAGGTTGCCTCCGCTTTTTCCAACCCGCGATAATACGTCACAAATCCTTCAATCTGGTCAAGCGTCAGTATGCGTTCCATTGACTTTTCCCTCCGGTGTTTTTCCACATTATACCGCATTCATTTCACGGAGGAATCTGGTTGTGCTCATTGAAC
>CAZGED010000170.1:1654-3869 GCA_964525085.1 uncultured Senimuribacter sp. | reverse complement strand
GGACATCTTCTCTCTGCTGGCCAACGTGGCTGACGTAAAGAGCCTGGTCATTCACCCGGCTACAACCACCCACTCTCAGCTGACAAAGGAAGAACTGGAAGACCAGGGCATCAAAGAAAACACCATCCGTCTCTCCATCGGCACAGAGCATGTGGATGATATCATCGAGGATCTGGAGCAAGCATTCGCACAGATCAAATAGAAGGAGCATTATCATGAGTAGAGTTTATACGTCTGCAAGCCAGCTGACCGGCGGCACCCCGCTGCTGCAGCTGGTCAATACAGAAAAGGAACTGGGTCTTCCGGCGCACATCTTTGCTAAGTTGGAGATGTTCAACCCTGCCGGCTCTGTCAAAGACAGAATCGCGAAAGCCATGATCGAAGACGCGGAAAATCGCGGACTTCTGAACAAGGATTCTGTCATCATCGAGCCTACCAGCGGCAACACGGGCATAGGACTGGCCTCCGTCGCCGCCGCCAAGGGCTATCGCATCATCATCGTTATGCCTGAGACCATGAGCGTAGAGAGAAGAGCTTTGATGAAGGCTTACGGCGCAGAACTGGTTCTCACCGAGGGTGCAAAGGGCATGAAGGGTGCCATCGCTAAGGCTGATGCGCTGGCGAAGGAACTTCCTCACGCCTACATTCCGGGACAGTTTGTCAATCCTGCTAACCCGCAGACACACTATGACACCACCGGTCCTGAAATATGGGAAGACGCCGGCGGCAACGTGGACATCTTCATTTCAGGCGTAGGCACAGGCGGCACCATCACAGGCGCCGGCTCCTATCTGAAGGAGAAAAAACCTTCCATCCAGGTGATTGCGGTAGAGCCTTCTGACTCTCCGGTACTCTCCGGCGGCGCTCCTGGCTCCCATAAGATCCAGGGCATCGGCGCGGGCTTTGTTCCTGAAGTACTGAACACCTCGATCTACGACGAGATCATCCCGGTCACCAACGATGCGGCCTTTGAGGCAGGCCGTGCCTTCGGCAGAACAGAAGGGCTTCTTGTAGGTATTTCCTCCGGCGCTGCTCTCCATGCAGCCATTCAGCTGGCCAGACGGCCGGAAAACGCAGGCAAAAATATCGTTGTCCTGCTCCCTGATACCGGTGACAGATACCTTTCGACACCGCTCTTCACTGGAAAATAAGCGTAATAGACTGTAGTTCTTCAACAATATAATGAAAACAGCATAACCTCGGCTTTCTGCTCATACATTAGAGCATACTGGAAAGCCGGGGTTATGCTATGTTTTTTGGCAAAGTAAAACAAAATATCATGGTGCTGACCGTTTCAAACCTGATCATCGGTCTCATTGAATTCGTCTTCAATATGTATCTGTCCCGCATCTTAGGCGCGGAAGGTCTGGGCATTCTCAGCCTGGTCTCTCCGATCAACGCCCTGTTTCTGTCCTTCATGACGGAGGGCCTGGTGGTGACCACGTCTAAAATTTCCGCCCGTCATCAGCACAACGGCAACGCCGGCGCCATGGCCTCTTCCATCAGAATCACCACAGTCTTCAGCTTTCTCTGGTCTCTGTGCCTCACCGGTCTGGTCTTTCTCACGGCCAGGCCGCTGGCAGCCTGGTTTCTGGGCGATGAAAATCTGGTCTATCCGATCCTGGCCACCTGCCCTCTCATGCTGCTCATGTCCATATCCAACATCATCAAAGGCCACTTCCTGGGCCTTTCCAAGATCAAAATTCCCTCGGCCATCAACATCAGCGAAAAGCTGCTTCGCTTTCCCATTCTCTACTGCCTGATCCGTTTCCTTCTGGGGACCTGCAGCTTTCCTCTCGTGACCCTCGTATATCTCTGCTACGCCATCGGCGAGCTGCAGAGCGTGCTGCTGCTTTTGATCTACTACAAGCGAACAAAACCTGCCGCTCCGCGGATACCTGTAACGCCGGGAGAAATCGGCCGGACGCTGAAGCCTTTGATCCTGGGCGCGGCGCCCATCTGCATGACCCAGTGCCTGCTGGAATTCGTCAACGCCTTCTCTTCTGTCATCGTCAAATCCCGGCTCTGCTATATCGGCTATACCGCGGCGGAATCCCTCGCTCTGCTAGGAAAGTACCGGGGCATGGTCTTTCCTCTGATCAACTATCCGTCAATTTTGGCCGCGTCGGCCTGTTCCATCGTGGTACCGAAGATCTCGACTTTGGCCGCATCCGGAAAGCCACGCTGTGCCGCCCGGCTGATCAGAAGATCTCTC
>CAZGED010000170.1:0-1644 GCA_964525085.1 uncultured Senimuribacter sp. | reverse complement strand
CGGCTGTCTGACCGGCCTCTTCTTCTGGTTCTTCGCCGACCAGATGGGAGATTTTTTCTACAAGCGGGAGGACCTGGGGCTGATGATCCGCCTGGCTGGCCTTTGTTCGCCTCTGTTGTACGTGACCGCCACTACCAACAGCCTGCTGATCAGCATCGGCAAAGAGGCCCAGTCCTTCCGCAACAGTCTGCTGCAGCAGCTGCTTCTGCTGATCTTCCTGATCCTGTTCACCGGCATGCCTGCCCTGAACATCTACGGCTATATCGCCGCCATCGCCCTGTCCAACGCCGTGCTGCTGGTTCAGAACCTGTATGCTTTGTACCCGGTGCGGACAGCTGCTCGTGCCATCTGAAGTCTGCAGACCGGGTCTGCGGCCGGGGTTGCGGCCTGGGGTGCGGCTTGGGTGCGCGGCCCGGGGTGCGGCTTGGGTGCGCGGCCCGGGGTGCGGCTTGGGTTTAAGTCAGCAGGCTTTAAAACTTAAAATTGACTTAAATTTGCCGATAATGTTAAGTTTGTGACACTTAACATACTCCAAAAACTTAAGATTCCCTTGATTCTCTGCCCACACTCTATCGTTTTTTAAGTTATTTTAAGCACCTTTCAGCCTTTGACTAAAAAAACGATCCGCAATTTAAGTTTTTTTGACATGCAGAAGTTCAGATTCACAGGAACCAGTCATCTATTAAAGCACCGATCAGCTTAGTATCTATGCTTCCACTTCTGTCATCAAAAGTGAAGAATACATCCCTCCACGGCATGTACCCGTTGCGCATATACAACTGCAGCTTCCATGTAAAGCTGCGGGCATATCTTTCATTTCCAATCAATCCACAATGCTCCAACAGTTTGAAACGGCCTTCGCTTTCCACTTTGATCTTAAAGTCGGGAGCGATGATTTTCTCCGGGAATACGATATTTTCTTCATAATGATACGGGATCCCCTTTTCGTACAGCATATTTGCCAGCAGTGCCTCTGACTTGGAGCGCACCATGTCACCTTTCAGAGTTTGGTGTACCAGTCCCTCTGGATATTTCATATTTCTGTCATAGGACATACTTCCCCATGGATCATCCTCCGAAGAAAGGACGACGGAATCTTTGTATGCCTTTGGAAGTGCCTCTATGATCGACGCTTGATCCACAGGCTTGTACTTCTCTAAATACGTATGCATCAATGCCAAATTATTCTCTATGCTTTGAAGAGACTTTTCTATAAAGCGCCGTTGCTGCAAATCTTTGACCATCTTGACACTCCCATCCCCTAGATAAGTTTTTTTCCCGTTTTCAACCACGGTATAGTACATTTTCTCTCCGATGTGGGAAGCGATCAGCCTGCCTTCGGGCAAACTTTTCAATTGCTGCAAGTACCTCTTCTTCAGGGTCTCCTGCTTCGACAGTTCTCTTCGGATATACGCTCTGCTGTCTTTTAAGTCTCTCATGTCTTTCCTCCCTTTACACCATTTTACAATGGCTAATGCTGTAAGTCAAGGGATTTTCAGACTTTTTTGGTCATCGGTAAAAAACAATCAAAAAGTCGAAAAAACCAACGGCGCAAACTGTTGGTTTTTTCAATGTTTCTGTGGTGGAGCATACGGGGCTCGAACCCGTGACCTCTTGACTGCCAGTCAAACGCGCTCCCAGCTG
>CAZGED010000169.1:0-3902 GCA_964525085.1 uncultured Senimuribacter sp. | reverse complement strand
GCCAGATTCAGCGGCACGTCGTCAGGGAACTCGAACTCTCCCTGAGAATTGCGGACGCCGTCCATGTCATAGGCCGTGGTCAGCCCCAGTTTTTCCACGTATTCCTCCATCAAAGGCCCTCCGATCCGCTGGGTCAGCTCTGCGAAGGCGCAGTTGCAGGACACGGCCAGCGCACGCTCAAAGTCCACAGTGCCGTGGACCGCCGTACAGGTAATCTTCTCCCCGTTGATCTCGTTCACACCCGTACAGGTGTAGCTCCAGCTGTCCAGATCGTCCAGATTCTCGATGGCCGCCGCGGAGGTGACCAGCTTGAAGATGGATCCGGGAATCAGATTGGCCGACAAAAACTTGTTGATATACAGGCCGGACGTGTCGTCCTCCGCCACTTCCGGCGGGTTCTGAGGATCAAAGCTCGGGGAGCTGACCATGCAGACGATCTCCCCCGTCTCGTAGTTATACACGCCCACCAGACCGTCTCGTCCGGCCAGGGCCTCATAAGCGGTTTTGCAGATATCCGCGTCGATGCTCAAAGTCAGGTCGTTGCCCTTGCCGGTGACGCTGTAGGTGCCGGTCAGCAGGTTGTATCCTACCAGACGGCTTTTGAAGGCGCTCTTGGCGGCGGTGGCGATGTTGCCGTCCAGGTCCCCCACCGCATGGACGGTGGCCCGGCGGATCGTCTCGTCATCGTTATAGCGGACCTCTCCGTTGTCATTCTCCGCCAAGAGAGTCCCGTTGACATCATAAATCGTTCCGATGGCCAGCCGGCCCTCGCTGTAGATATGCTGATTGGCGTAGAAGGTCGCCCAGTCGCCACCCTGGGTCACAAAGCGGTAGGTGAAGACGCAGACGCCCAGGAACAGCACCGCAGCCATGGTCAGGCAGATGATGGACCGCTTCTCTAATTTCTTCATAACTCGTCATCCCCTTTCTCCACTTTCAGCCCTTTTTCAGAGAGGCTGATGGCAATGCTGGCGTTCTGTCTGGTATCAGCCGCCTTCAGAAAGGCCAGAAGCCCCCAGGATGCGATCATGCTGGTACCGCCGTTGGACACAAAGGGGAACGTAACCCCGGTCAGAGGGAACAGGTCCACAGACCCGAACACGTTGAGGATGGTCTGAAACAGGTAGATGGACATGGCGGAGCAGGCCCCTATGGTATAGAAGGTGGACCTGCCGGCCCAGATGGAGCGCACGGCGAAGATAGACAGGGTGATGATGGATAGCACGGCCAGCAGGGCCACGATCAGCCCCCATTCCTCGATCAAAAGACCGAAGACCAGATCGGTATCCGACGCACCCACTTGATTGAGCCATCCGTTTCCCGCGCCTACGCCGACCATGCCGCCGCTGGCGGCGGCCGTCATAGTCCGGGTTTGCTGATAACCGAGGTCTTCCGCATAGTCCCACACATGTCCCCAAACGGCAAAGCGCTCCGCGATGTAGGCCTTGAACTTGAGAATGATCAGCCCTCCGGCGAAGGCTGCGCCCACCAGCAGGATCAGCTTGGTAAAGTCGCCGCTTCTCAGGAAGGAGATGACCAGGAAGGTGACGAAGAAAATGATGGCCGTTCCGAAGTCTCCCATCAAAGCCAAACAGCAGAAGCAGAAGCCGGAAAAGACAGTGAAAATCAACGAATTTTTCTTTTCAAACAGCTCGTTGAGAGACGCCGCGCCCACCCAGATGAACGCCAGCTTGACAATCTCTGACGGCTGGACGGAAAAATCCCCGATGGATACCCAGTTAGCCGCTCCGTACTTTTCCGTACCGAAGATCAGGTTGAAGAGCAGCAGGGCCGCAGCCCCGATATACATCACCGGGCGTATCGCTTTAGCCCGCTTCAGGTTGCGAAGATAGGCGCACATGAAGATGAACAGCACAACGCCGATAGCCACAGCGATAAACTGCTTCAGAACCGCATCCGGATAGCAGGTGGCCGTCACGGCCAGGCTCAGGGTCGACAAAAAGAAGGCGATGGTCTCCATTTCAAAGCCTTTTCTGCGCATGGATCTGAGCAGGAGCACGTACACCCACATCAGTACGCAGATGCCGAAAAAGGACACGGTAATGCCGCTGTTGAACGCTTCTCCCAGACTGATCTTCAACTGCAGCAATGTCATGAGCTGGAACACGCTCAGCGCGAGCAGAGACGGCCACGGAGACTGAAGGATGGTATCCATCTTCCTCATCTGAATGTTGTTCCGCCGCTCCTCCAGACTGATCGGGAACAGCGTGCAGCAGGTCATGCCGATGGCCAGTTCGTCCCCCGGCTTCAGTTCCGCCGTGCGGCCCTTTTTGATCTTACGTCCGTTGATGTACGCACCGTTCTTGGATCCCAGATCCGTGTAGTACCAAAGGCCCTGATCATCCCTGGTCAAAGTGCCGTGATTGCGGGACACGGCCGGGTCGTCGACGTTCAGATCGCAGCTGGCCGATCTGCCTATCACGTTTTCCCAGTGGGTGATCGGCAGGTTGTCGATGGTCTCGCCGTCCGCCGTGCTCAGGTGGAAGTAAGCCCAGACCTCCGACGGATTTTTAGATCGGAGCAGGGACAGGATCGATTTCAATAAGATAAAAACGGCAAGGAAAATGAACACCCATCTGGCAACAGCCGTATAGAGCAAACCGCTGTCATCGGTGATGCGCGCCAGGTCGTCGGCGCCTTCAAAGAGACCGCCCAGAAAACCTCCTATGCCGTGCAGGATATCCTGTATGATGTTGATAACGTTGTCCATAAATACCCCCTTTTCGCAGTTTAACGATACATGTTCAGTATACCACATTCCGGCTAAATGTAAAACCCTCCGTTGACAGCTAAAACCTGCCCTGTGATATAGGCGGCCTCATCAGACGCCAGAAAGCGAATAGCCTTTGCCACTTCCTCCGCCGTTCCCAGCCTTCCCATTGGGATTTCTTCCTCCAGGGCTTTCAGGTCGCCGCGGCTGTAGCAGGCGTTCATATCGGTGTCGATGACGCCGGGCGCCACGGTATTGACCCGGATGCCGGAAGGCGCCAGCTCCTTGGCCAGGGACTTAGCTAGGCCGATGACGGCGGCCTTAGAGGCCGCGTAGACGCTCTCGCAGGACGCCCCCGTCTGTCCCCACACGGAGGATAGCATGACGATACTTCCGGATTTTTGGCTGATCATCCGTGGAAGGGCCTCCTTTGTCACATTCATAATTCCGCCAAGGTTGACATCAAAGAGATCCTTCCACTGGCTTTCTTCCGTATCTGTAAAGAGACCGCCGCCGCTGACCCCCGCATTGAGGACCAGACAGTCAAAGGCCGGTGCGCCCAGGCAGATCCGGGCATCCCTGACGGCTCCGGCCACGGCGCCGCTGTCAGATACGTCGCAGCGGATCGCAGTGGCGCCGGTCTCCTCTGCGGTCTTCCGGGCCGCCGCTTCATCCTGCCTGTAAAAAAAAGCAGTCTTCCAGCCCTTTGCCGAAAATTCCTTTACGGCGGCGGCTCCGATTCCGCGGGAGCCGCCAGTGATCAAAACGGTTTTCTTCATACTTATGTATCTCCCCCTGCGCCAGTCTGGATTTCCTTTTTAGATTCTGCCCTAAACTCTGTCTTACGTTCCGTCTTGTCTTACGTTCCGTCTTATAAAAAATACATTGGGTCGAGCCCAATGTATTTTTTCTTTGCTTATATTTCTGGCGCATAGTATTAACTATAATCTTAGAAACTAATTCCGAGATTCTCAGATTATTTTCACCTATATTTTACTATATTTTTGACGATTTGTCAAAGAATTTCGAGAAATAACTTTAAAAAATTCGCCGAAAAAGTTACTATTCACGGATCAACCTCGGAGTTTTGAAGTGAATATTCGAAAATAATCCAGCAAACCGTTGGCTTAACAGTGATAAGGAACTAAATCACTTATCAACTGTCGGCTGA
>CAZGED010000168.1:0-3921 GCA_964525085.1 uncultured Senimuribacter sp. | reverse complement strand
CCGGCCAGATTCTCCGGAAGAACCAGGACAGGATCCTTGTTCACCGCTTTTTCCACCGATTTAACCGTGACGATCTTTCTGGCCGTCTTATATGGGCTGTATTTGTTCTTGACCAGGTATTTTACAGAGTACGTGCCTTTTTTGGAGAACCGGTAGCTCTGCGCTTCTTTATAGGTATAGATCTTGTATTTCTCTGCGCCGGGCGCTTTGATGTATACTTTGATGGCGCTGGTCCTGTCGGCGGTAGCCTGCTTGGCCGTGACGCCGGCGGCTGCGTCCCTGTCACCCCAGGTTACCGTGCGGTCCTTGGCTCCGGAGATCACAGGCGCTTTGGTGTCGACCACCTTGATCTTAATGGTCTTGGAGGCCTTGCCGCTGTACGGGTCGTTGACCGAGTAGGTCACCTTGTAGGTTCCCAGCTTTTTGGTGGAGAAGCTGGCGGAGACGTATTCGCCCTTGGAGGAGGACCACTTCCGGACCTTGGAGACTTTGAGGCTGCTTGTCAGGCTCATGAAGGTGTTGGGATCCTTGGCGTAGACGTAACTCTTCAGGTTATAGGAAGAGCCGTACTGAACCTCCAGCTGCTTCTTGGAGGAAACGGTGATCACCGGTTTCTTCAGCTTGTAGTACGGATTGGCCGGATCCGGGTCCGTCGGGTCCCAGTACTGGTAACGGCTCTGAGACACCGTGATGCCGGCCGGTTTTCCCAGAGGCCCGGCGTCGCTGCTGCGGTAGATGGTCACCTTTGTTCCCACCGGGCAGTTGTCATAGATCCATTTGGCGTCCATGACCGAAAGCCGCACACAGCCGTGGGATGCAGAAGAGCCGAGGGCGTTGAACTGGGCCGTAGGCTGGGATTTTTTGTTGTAGTTCTCGGTGTAGTAGACGGAGTGGAACAGAATGTCGCTGGTGATGTGGGTGCAGTACTGCCCGTACACGTCGTTCATCAAAGCGCCCCAGTTCCATTTGCCCTGGGTGTAGAAGGTGCCCCGCGGGGTCGTGCCGCCTACACCGGTGGAACAAAGCATGGCTCGCCAAGGCTTCCATTTGCCGTCCACCTTTTTGTATGCGGTCACCACGTTGCGCTGCTCGTTGACCTTCAGCCAGTACGTGCCCGTATAGGTGCCGGCGCTGACGGCTGATGTGGAGACGAAGACCGATGTGATGACCAGAGTAAGCGTTAAAATTGCTGTTATGAGTCTTTTCTTTCTAATCATATAGAGCCCCTTATCCATATAAATTGAAAATGTTACCTAGTATTATAGCACTAAGGACAGGCCCCGTACAAGGAGGAAAGAAAAGATTCAAAGTTTTTTTGCACGCCTCTGCAGGAGCGGACGGGAAGGCAGAGGCTGCATATTTATAAGATTTAAAAGAAAATCTTCTGAATGATGGCATTCCGAAGATGTTTTTTTGATGATACAAGGCGTGGGAAAGCGTAAAAGTCAGAGTTTCCAATGATCCGGGATTTCTTTCTTGCGTCGAATGGGAAGTATTTAATAAATATACAAATTAAAGCGATAAAACGGCAACGCGATAAAGCACAAAAATATATACAAATAATGGTAAAGAATTTTCTGAAATAATGGCTGTAAACATTAAAAATTTCGGTTTTTTCTCAAAAAAGTATGGTCAGAGCAGGCGAAAAAATGTATAATAGTAGCCAAGATAATTTTTAGGATTTTGTTTTATGAATATGCATAGAAATGCATAAAAATTTCTAGAAGAATGGAGAGATTATCATGGCAGTTATAATGAATGGACGTGACCTTACAGTTGAAGAGGTTATCCGCGTTTGCCGCGGCAACGAAAAGGTCGAGATCGCACCGGACGCAAAAGAGGCAGTCAACAAGGCGAGAGCGTACATAGAGAAGAAATTAGAGGAAGGCGCGATCATTTACGGCCTGACCACAGGTTTCGGCAAATTCGCGAACGTTTTCATTTCTAAGGAGGAAACTGCGGATCTGCAGAGAAACCTGATCATCAGCCACACCTGCGCACTGGGTGAACCGTATCCGAGGCAGTATGTCAGAGCGGCGATGCTGCTGCGCTGCAACGCCCTGTCCAGAGGAAATTCCGGTATCCGGCTTTCCACCATTCAGACTTTGATCGACATGCTTAACGCAGGCATCCATCCGCAGATTCCGAGAAAAGGTTCTCTGGGCGCATCCGGAGATCTGGCTCCGCTGTCTCACATCGCGCTGGGGCTGATCGGCCTGGGCAAGGTAGAGTACAAAGGTGAGATCGTAGATGCCAAGGACGCTTTGGCTGACGCAGGCATTACGCCGGTGGAACTGGCAGCGAAAGAAGGCCTGGCCCTCAACAACGGCACCCAGATGATGACAGCCGTAGGCGTCAACGTGCTGTGGGACGCCATGAAGCTTTTAAAAGTTGCGGATATCGCCACGGCCATGACGGCGGAAGCCCTTCACGGTATCACCAAAGCCTATGACCCTAAGGTGCAGGATGTGAGAGGGCATCAGGGACAGAAGGATACAGCGGAGAATCTACTGGCCCTTCTTGCAGGCAGTAAGAACGCCATGGATGTGCAGCCGACCAAGGTGCAGGATCCGTATTCTCTGAGATGCATCCCGCAGATCCACGGCGCTTCCAGAGACGCGATCCAGTACGTATATGATGCCGTTTCCAGAGAGATCAACGCGGTGACCGACAACCCGATCGTCTTCCCGGATGATGATGAGGTTATCTCCGGCGGAAACTTCCACGGACAGCCGATGGCTCTTGCCTTCGATTTCATGAAGATGGCTATTTCTGAACTGGCTGACGTATCCGAACGCCGCTCAGAGCGCCTGATCAACCCGGCCCTCTCCGAAGGGCTTCCGGGCTTCCTGACCAAACACGGCGGCGTATGCTCCGGCTTCATGATTGCGCAGTATTCTGCAGCGTCCATGGTTTCGGAGAACAAAGTCTATGACCATCCGGCCTGTGTGGACTCCATTCCGTCTTCCGGCAATCAGGAAGACCATGTCTCCATGGGCACGACATCCGCAAGAACGGCGGCCATGGTGCTGGACAACGCGCAAAAGGTCATCGGCATCGAGCTGGCAGCGGCAGCCCAGGGCATCTGGCTGAGACAGGAGATCGGAGAGAGTGACATCAGCAATCTGGCGCCTGCAACCAGGGCAGCCTATGATTACATTAGAAGCCTGTCTGATCCGATCGATCAGGACGTGCTGATGCACGATGAGCTGGTCAAATTCGACGAGATGATCAAAGACGGCAGCCTGCTGGACGCAGTAGAAAAAGTTGTCAAGTTGAAATAAGAGCATTGGGAGAATGGGTCGAAAACCCCAATTCATAAGCAGAGGAGGAACTACCATGTTAGACAATAAAGCTATCGAAGGCGCCATGACCATCAAGCTGGGAAGCGAATATCCAGACTATCCGGAATTTGTGGAAGGCATCCGAAGAGCGCCGGACAGAGGATTCAGACTGACCAAGGAACAGACGAAGATCGCTCTGAAGAACGCCCTGCGTTATGTGCCGGAAGAGCTTCACGAGAAGCTGGCGCCGGAATTCATGGAGGAGCTGACTACCAGAGGCAGAATTTATGCATATAGATACAGACCAGAGGGCAGGCTTTACGGAAAGCCGATCCATGAGTACAAGGGTAAGTGCCTGGCGGGAAAGGCGTTTCAGGTCATGATCGAGAACAATCTGGACTTTGAAGTGGCCCTTTACCCGTATGAGCTGGTTACCTACGGAGAAACCGGCCAGGTGTGCCAGAACTGGCTCCAGTACAGACTGATCAAAAAGTATCTGGAAGAGTTGACCGACGAGCAGACGCTGGTCGTCGAATCCGGCCATCCCCTGGGGCTGTTCCCTTCCAAGCCGACGGCTCCGAGAGTCATCATCACCAACTCCATGATGATCGGCATGTATGATAATCTGGACGACTGG
>CAZGED010000167.1:0-4001 GCA_964525085.1 uncultured Senimuribacter sp. | reverse complement strand
TCAATATACTACGCGAAAGCGGCCTGTATCAAGAACGCAACCCATATCATGAAAGCGACCCGTATCAAGAACATGACCTGTATCTCATTCTATCCGCCGCCACATTCTGTTTACCGACCCAAAGGGGGGGTTACTATGTTGAAAGAAAGCACCATGCCAGCCGCCGCAAAACAGGCGCAAGGAACCAAGGAATCCAGAGAAATCAAGAAGGCCAGCCAAAGCAAAGCAGCTAAGGAAGTCAAGGAATCCGACCAAACCAAAGCAGTCAAGGAAATCAAAGAACCCAGGGATAACAGCGTCCAGTCCATCGACCGGGCTCTGGACATCATCGAAGTCCTGTCCGAGAACCAGGAGGGCCTGGGTGTCACGGAGATCGCCGACCGGGTCGGCCTCCATAAAAGCACTGCCCACCGCATCCTCGCCACCCTGGCGGCCCGCGGCTATATCAACAAGACAGACAAAGGCGGCTACAAGATCGGGCTCAAGCTGATCGAAGCCGTCAGCTGCTACATCAACAGCCTGGAGCTGCAGACCGAAGCCCGGCCTTACGTAGCCCAGATCACCGCGGAGCTGGGCCTGACCTCCCATCTGGGAGTTTTGGACGGAGACCAGGTGGTCTACATAGAGAAGATGGACGTCTTTTCCAACTTCCGCATGTACTCCCAGATCGGCGTCCGCGTCCACTCCTACTCCTGTGCCCTGGGTAAATGCCTGCTGTCCAACTATTCCGCCGCAGAGGTCCGCAAAATCATGGCCAACTGCAGCTTCATCAAATTCACGAAGAAAACCCTGGGCTCCGTCGATGAGCTGATCGCCGACCTGGCCCTGGTCAGAAGCCGGGGCTGGGCCATCGACGACGAAGAGGCCGAGCTGGGCCACCGGTGCATCGGAGCGCCAATTTACGATTACCGAGGCGACATCATCGCCGCCATTTCCGCCAGTGGCCCCACAGCCGCCCTGACCCGGGACCGCATACAGCCCGTAGCAGAATACGTCCGCAAGCAGGCCCTGGAGATTTCCCGCTCCATGGGCTACGTGGACTAGCGTGCTCTTCCACCCTCGATCAAAGGGTTTTCCGCCGGAGCCTTCTCATCTATGCAGAGGCTTCGGCGTTTTTCACGCTTTCACAGGGATAGGGAACGGGGCCGCCTCGCAAGGAAGCGGCCCCGATCAAGAGAGATATTTTATTTCACCATATATTAAAGAATGTTTTTCAGTATGATGGTCTTGGACAGGGTCATCTCGTCAAAAGTTGAGAATACGCCCTCTGTGCCTACGCCGCTGTGCTTCCAGCCGCCAAACGGCTGCTCAAAAGCTCTGAAGAAGCTGGCGCCGTTGATTACCGCGCCGCCCGCTTCCATCTTTGACGCGACCTTGAAGGCTCTCTTCTGGTCTCTTGAGAAGACGCAGCTGGAAAGTCCGAAGATGGACTTGTTGGCGATCTCGATGGCCTCTTCGTCGGTGTCAAAGCCGATGATCGGGACTACCGGTCCGAAGATTTCCATGTCTCTGGCCACGTCGGCCGTCTTTGGAACGTCCGCGATGACCGTCGGCTCATAGAACGCGCCGGATCTGTGTCCGCCCAAGATGATCCTGCCGCCCTGCTCCACTGTCTTTTCCACCTGCTTTTCTACCTTTACGGCAGCCTTTTCGCTGATCAGGCATCCGATCTGGGTCGATTCGTCAGACGGCTGGCCTACCTTCAGCTCTTTGATCCTTGCCACGGCCTTTTCCGCGAACTCTTCTTTCAGAGAGTTGTGGATCAGGAACCGCTTGCTGGCGCAGCATACCTGTCCCGTGTTGTACATTCTGCCCCATACCAGCTCTTCCACAGCCAGATCCACATCGCCGTCGTCCAATACGATGAAGACGTCGTTGCCGCCCAGCTCCAGCGCCGTGTGGGCCAGATTCTCCGCCGCCAGTTTGGCAGTGTCGATGCCGACCTCCGTGCTGCCGGTCAGGGTGACCAGATGGACGCGAGGATCCCTTACCGCCGCGGCCTTTACACTGCCCGGCGCGGTCAGGCACTGGATGACGCCGTTTGGAACGCCGGCCTCTACCAGCATCTCTGTCAGCCGCATCAGGGTCAGCGGATTGTCAGAGGACGGAAGGACGATAGCCGCGTTGCCCATCATCAGGGCAGGCGCTACCTTCTGGTCGAACAGATCGCAAGGGAAGTTGAACGGGATAATGCAAGCTACGATGCCGATAGGCTCTCTGGTCACCAGCTGTATGTTGTGATCCTGACCCTGCTCCTGTCCCGGAGGGATAATGCTGCCGTAATAGTGCTTGGCCGCGCCGATAAAGCCTGTAAAGCCGATCGGAATGTTGCCAATCTCCGCTCTCGCCTCTGTAATCGGTTTGCCGTTCTCCGCGCACAGGGTCTGGGCCAGAGACTCTTTGTTGGCATCTACGATGGCCAGGAACCTGTGCAGCACCTGGGCCCTCTGCCATACCGGCGTTTCAGCCCAGATCTTCTGTCCTGCCTCCGCCGCGTCGATGGCCGCGATCACGTCCTTTTCCGTCGCTTTCGGAACGGACTCGATGACCTCTCCGGTGGCCGGATTCAGCACGTCGAAGGTCTGTCCGCATTCACTGTCAACTTTCTTTCCGTTTATAATCATTTTCATCGTCATTTCCTCCTGTCAAAAGCCTTTTATTTCCCAAACGCGGTGAAGGACAGCATCAGTCCGCCGCAGGTATTTCTGCTGTCGTCCTCAAAGCCGTATTCGCCGAAGGTGAATTCGCAGATGAACGGTACGTCCCCTGCCGCCTTCTTCAGCTCCGAAGCCACTTCTCCGATCCGCGCGTCGATGCCGGCTCTTCTGCCTCCGCAGTGTACCAGATGGTAAGCCGCCGGAACCTCGCCCAGCTTATCTGTAACCTTCACGACAGCCTTTCCGGTGGACGCGATCAGGCCGTCCACACTGCCCTGCATCAAGATGATGGCGGTGTTCTCTGCCAGATTGTTGCCTACGGCGATGGTCTTGTCGTCGTTGCCGTTCATCGGGTGTCTGATTGCGATCACGTCGCCCAGAGGATCTTTGACGCCCAGCGGCGCGGTAATGGAGTATGCCAGCAGATTTCCTCCTGCCACGTCCTCATCGGACGCGCCGGTCCACTCCTGATATTTGGTCAGCGCCGGTACGCCGTCGATTTCTGCCAGAGTTCTGTAATTGTCCACCTTGGTGATGATGCCTACATGACCGGACTCCTCATAGGCGCCGGTGTACTCGTTGGCAAAGCCTTTGCCTGTATAGAAGAAAGCGACCGCCACGCCGTCCGCCGTTACCATCTCGTCGGTGAACAGCAGCCATTCGCCTGCGATGGCGTTGTCTGCCGCGCTGCCGCCGAAAAACGGCACCCGTCCGATGACCTCGCTGATGCCCTTCAGATAGAATTCCTCTTCTCCCGGAGGGGCTACCATATAGAAATAGTCCGGCGCCTCTGTTCTTCCCGCCTTTGCCAAAGCGGCTTCAGCCACCTTTCTGCCAGTCTCCCTGGCGGTTCCCTCCTTCGCCGATCCGGCGACGCCTACGGTCAGCTCTTCGCCTCCCATGGCCATGATGCCGACAAAGCCGTCTTCGCCGGTGACATATCCGTCCTGGGTGATGACGCCGGTAAAGGAGGTGTTTCCTACCAGAGGAACCCCTGGCAGCTCTTCTCCGATGGCATCCAGCAGAGCCTTCTGGTCATACTGAACGCCGCTGTAGACGAACGCCATCTTCATATCTTTTACTTCCTTTACGGCTGCCGCAGCCTGCTGCGCCGCCTGCTTCACATCTGCTTTGACGCTGGTTCCTGTCTGTGCGTTTAACATCTTAATAAACCTCCTTAAATTCTTCTGCGATAAGCTTTTTCTTTATGGCTGTATCATAGTTCAGAAGATTCAAATCGTCAACAGGACCTGTTTTGTATGAGGATTCCCGGTTTCATAATGCGGGACAATAGGGTAGAGCGAGAGCGTTAGCTCTCAACCCTCCCGTTGCACCGTACGTACG
>CAZGED010000166.1:0-4005 GCA_964525085.1 uncultured Senimuribacter sp. | reverse complement strand
GTCTTCTGGCTCCATGGTAGTGCGAAAGCCCGGTATGGACTCCAGCTTATCCACGGTGCCGCCGGTAAAGCCGAGGCCGCGTCCGCTCATCTTGGCGATGGGAACGCCGCAGGCTGCCGCCAGAGGCGCCACGATCAGGGTCGTCTTGTCCCCCACGCCGCCGGTGGAGTGTTTATCCACCTTGACGCCGCGGACGCCGGACAGGTCGATGGTATCTCCGGAGTACCGCATGGCGTTGGTCAGCTCAAAGGTCTCCTCCTTATCCATCTTCTGGAAGTAGATGGCCATCAAAAGGGCCGCCGCCTGATAATCCGGTATCTCGCCCGCCGTATAACCTTTGATGAAATAGCGGATCTCCGCCTGGGTCAGCGCCCCGCCGTCCCGCTTTTTCACAATGATATCATTCATGTTCATAACTATCTGATCTCCTTCAGGAAGCTCTCTCCGATCACCGTCGGCTCTGCTCCCAGGTATTCCGCAATCGTAGCTCCTATGTCAGCGAAGCTCTTTCTCTTTCCCAGATCGACGCCGGCTTTGACACCGCTGCCGCAGATCAGGACCGGCACATATTCTCTCGTATGGTCCCATCCGCTGTGGACAGGGTCATTGCCATGATCCGCGCAGATCATCAGCAGATCCCCCTCCTGCATGGCGTCCAGGATTTCCGGCAGCCGCCGGTCAAATTCCATGATCGCTCTGCCGTATCCGATAGGATCTCTTCTGTGGCCGTACTTGGAATCAAAGTCCACCAGATTGGTGAAGATGAATCCGTCAAAGGTCTCCTTCAGCGCCTCGACGGTCCGGTCCACGCCGTCCATGTTGTCGGCGGTATGTACAGACCGGGTCACGCCCTGGCCGTTGAAGATGTCGCTGATCTTGCCGATGGCGTAGACAGTCTGCCCTGTCTTCGCCACCTTATCCAGCACGGTCTCCGCTCCCGGCGACACGGCATAGTCATGGCGGTCAGAGGTCCGCACTCTTTTTCCGTCCTCTATCACGTACGGGCGCGCGATCACTCTGCCGCAGGCCCACTCTCCCGTAAGCAGTTCCCTGGCGGTTTCACAGATGCGGTACAGCTCTTCCAGGGGAATGACGGCCGTATTGGCCGCGATCTGGAACACGCTGTCGGCAGAGGTATATACGATGGGACGGCCCGTGGCCTCGTGCTCCGGCCCCAGCTCCTCGATGATCTCCGTGCCGGAAGCAGGATAGTTGCCCAGACACTTGCGTCCGATCCGCTCTTCAAAGAGGGCCATAAACTCGGCCGGAAATCCGTCAGGATAGGTCTTAAACGGGGTCTTGGTCTCAAGGCCCGCGATCTCCCAGTGTCCCGTAATGGTATCCTTGCCGGCGGACACCTCCGCCAGCTTTCCAAAGGCCCCCGCCGGCGTTTCGATCTTCAGTCTGCCGCCCGCGGCGCCGTCGATGTTGCAAAATCCCAGCCTCTGCAGGTTCGGGATCTCAAAATCCTTATTGTTGTCTACGATATGTCCGAAGGTATCGGCTCCGGCATCTCCATATTTTTCCGCATCAGGCAGCTGGCCGATGCCCAGACTGTCCATGACGATCAAAGTCACTCTCTTCATGCTGAAAATCCTCCTTATCTATTCCTCATATATTAGCAGCGGCTTCGCCTCGAGATAATCGAGGGAAACCAGCCTGTATTCAACACCGTTCATCACGCCTTTGACACCGTTTTTAAACGCGTCCTTGCCGTGAAGGTGTCCGTACACGCAGGTTTTGACGCCGAACTTCCCGAGCAAGTCCGTAAAGCCCGAACCCTGCATCTTGTCGTTGGTCGGCGGGTAGTGCAGCGCGGCGATCAAAACCTCCGCTCCGCTCTTTCTCCCTTCCTCCAGGGAAAACCGCAGCCGCAGCCGCTCCCTGTCGTAGATCTTCTGATCGTGTTCATCAAAGCCCTCTGTCCCCGGACAGATCCAACCCCTCGTGCCGCAGACCGCAGCCCTTCCCACGGGAAAACAGTGGTTCTGCAAAAAGGTGATATCATCGTAAAGCTGATTCAGTTTGGTAACAGACGTCCACCACAGGTCGTGGTTTCCCTTGGTGATCACCTTGTGGCCGGGAAGCTGATGGATCCACGCGAAATCCGCCAGGGCTTCCTCCTGTCTCAGCCCCCAGGAAACGTCTCCGGGAATGATGACCACATCTTCACTGCCAACCATCACCTCCCAGTGTTCTCTGACCCGCTGGTGATGGTTGACCCATCGGGGCCCAAATACGTCCATGGGCTTCTCTATCCTCTCATCGAAGGACAGATGCAAATCGCCTATTGCAAATATCTTCAACCGTTCTTCTCCTCTGTCACTTTTCGTCTGTATCCAGCAGCTGAGCAGCCGCATCGTCGGAAAGCTCCGTCACCTTGCGCAGCTTGCTTCTGATCATCCGGGAGCGCGTCCCCACCAGCTTATCCAGATCGTCATTAGCCTGATTCAGCTTCCTCTGGGCCGCCACGAGGACGTCTTCAAACTTGCCGAATTCGTTCTTCACAGCGCCCAGAATGTCCCACACCTCGCTGGAATGCTTCTGGATCGCCAGGGTTTTGAACCCCATCTGCAGGCTGTTGAGCAACGCCGCCATGGTAGTCGGCCCCGCGATATTGACCTTGTATTCCCTCTGCAGCGTCTCTACCAGGCCCCGCCGCACCACCTCCGCGTACAGTCCCTCAAAGGGGAGGAACATGATGCCGAAGTCCGTGGTGTTCGGCGGCTCTATATATTTGTCGTGAATATCCTTTGCTTCGGATTTGATGACTCGCTCCAGCTGTCTGCCTGCCGCCTCAATGGCCGACGCATCTCCTGCATCATATGCGTCCACCAGGCGGGCGTATGCGTCCCCGGGGAACTTGGCGTCGATGGGCAGATATACCGTCCGGTCATCATCTCCCGGCAGCTTGACGGCATACTCCACACGCTCGCTGCCCGTGCTCTTGGTCGTCACATTTTCATCGTACTGATCCGGTGACAGGATCTGCTCTAAGATAGCCCCTAGCTGTATTTCCCCAAGTATTCCCCTTGTCTTTACATTGGAAAGGACCTTTTTCAGGTCGCCGACGCCGGCAGCCAGGGTCTGCATTTCTCCGAGACCCCGGTAGACCTGCTCCAGCCGCTGGCTGACCAGCCGGAAGGACTGGCCGAGCCTTTCCTCCAGGGTCTTCTGCAGCTTTTCATCTACGGTCTGCCGCATCTGTTCCAGCTGCCGGTTGTTGTCCTCCGTCAGCTCGCCGATCTTTTCCGACATGGTGCGCCTGATGTATTCCAGCTTCTGCTCGTTTTCCACCGCCATGTGGCTGAACCTTTCGTTCAGCTCCGCCAGACGGTAATCCTGGGCCCGGGCGGCCTCCTGCTGGTTGGCGGCGACCATGTCTCCCAAGCTCTTGAACGAGCTGTTGATATATTGAATGGTTTCGATCCGGGACGCCTTGATCTCCTTCTGGACCGCGGCAAACCTGCCGTAGACCAGGAACAGCATCACCAGCGTCAGAACGCCAATCGTAAGCAGTATGATCTCCATGAATCCCAAAACAACACCTTCCCTTTCCAGATTTCCTCATGCATTAATATTTTCGAGCATACACATGTATTATACCATGACGTTTCCTTTGAACCACAGAATCATCCGTCATGATTCAATGAGCACTTCCTTGCGGCAACGCCGTTAAGATCGTACGTGTTCATTATACCATTCTTTGAAAGGATTAAAAAGCAGAAATGAACAAGATTGCCCATCTTTTATCCTGGTTTTTTTTCGGGGATTTCGGTCTTTTGACCGTAACGCCCAGATATCTCTTTCTGGTGCTCTTTCCTATCATGGTTTTTCTCGGCCTTTTGGGACAGGTCCTCGCCCGCATTCCCTTTCTCGCCAAGTCTCATCCTCTCATCAACCAGTTCTTTTATACCCTGCTTGGGCTCGGTTGTACCACGGCGGCGCTTACGGCCCTGGACGCCATCGAAAAGCCGTCCATGCGCCGCCGCATGATCTGGATAC
>CAZGED010000165.1:0-4018 GCA_964525085.1 uncultured Senimuribacter sp. | reverse complement strand
ATGGTTCACGATAAATTCTTCAAAATTTGTCTTGACAAAGGGGACCATTATACTTTGGTTTAAGGGAATTTCTACTTATGTAGATGTGGTTTCGACAAATTATTTGATTTTGCCCCATAGTTTTGTGAATAACAACGGTCAGGATTTGAAGCTGAATCCAAAGGGTGAAAATCATAACCAGGGTACCTTTTCCTAAGCTCCCGGCATGAATCTGACAGACTTTTGAGAGAGCCGTTCAATTTTGCAGAGACAGGGTTTTGAACGTGATTCAAAGCCCTGTTTTATATGCGTCTGATCTGTTCTACGCCATTTTCCCGTATAAATTCCTCTCCTCACCCTACCATTTCACTCTTTTTTGTGCTATGATATTTCCATGAGCGTAAAGCCGCGGCTACAGTGCGCAGCGATCACACGTAATCCGACGAACCAAACTATCCACGCTCCCCGCACCTTCCGGCCGGGAGCCACATTCTAATACAACACGAGGTACTCCAATGAAACTATTCGTCTACAGCATGAGAGACTTCGACGAGAAGCCTTTCTTCGACCAATACTGCAAGAAATACGGCATCGAATACGACTATACCGGTGAAACGCCGTGCCTGGAGAACGCGGAGCTGGCGGCCGGTTACGACGCCATCGATATCATCACCACCGTCATCAGCCGGGAGATGATCGACAGGTATCACCAGCTGGGCGTCAAGTGCATCTCCACCCGAACCATCGGCTACGACCACATCGACTGGAAATACGCCAAGTCCCTGGGCATGGGCGTGACCAACGTGACCTACTCTCCGGCCAGCGTAGCCGACTATACCGTCATGATGATGCTCATGGGTCTGCGCAAGATCAAGCACATCATGATGCGCGGTGACGTCCAGGACTTCACCCTCCGCGGCAAGCTGGGCCGCGAGCTGCCGGGCTGCACCGTAGGCGTCATCGGCACCGGCCGTATCGGCGAGACTGTCATCCGCAACCTGTCCGGCTTCGGCTGCAGGATTCTGGCCTATGACCTCTATCAAAAGGATTCCGTCAGGACTTTGGCCGAGTACGTCGAGCTTGACCGGCTGTTTGCGGAGTCCGATATCATCACCCTTCACGCGCCGGCCACCGACGAAACCTATCACATGATCGGACGGGACGCCCTGGCCGTGATGAAAGACGGCGTCGGCATCGTGAACTGCGCCAGAGGCGCTTTGATCGACAGCGATGCTTTGATCGACGCCATCGAGTCCGGCAAGGTCGGCTTCGCCTGTCTGGACGTGGTGGAGCATGAAAGCGGCCTGTACTATTTTGACCGCATGGGAGAGCCTTTGGGAAATCCGAGGCTGGCCATCCTGCGGTCCTACGCCAACGTCATCGTCACCTCCCACATGGCCTTCTATACCGACGAAGCGGTGGCCAACATGGCTGAAAACTCCATCTTGGGCGCGAAGAAATACTTTGAAGGCGGCGATAATCCCTTTGCCGTCTGATCCCCAGCCGCCGCGGAAACCCAGCCCCAGCCGCCGCAAAGATTCAGCCACAGCTTCCGCAGAGACTCAGCCCGGCCCGCGGAACCGGACAAACAGGCGCGTCACAGCGGCCCCAGCGCCGGACAAACAGGCGCGTCACAGCGGCCCGCGGCCCGCGGATCCACGAATTGACGCACAAACCCCTCCTTCGCGGCATATACTGCCATGAGGAGGGTTTTCTCATGAGTAAACAATGTCAATCAAAACTAAGTCTCGTCGCCAAGGACTATCTGGCCGTGTTTTACTGCATTTTCGAGCAGATGATGCGGGGCATGACCAGCGCCGGGCTGACGGACAGCATTTCCCATAACTTTATCGTGCAGATGATTCCCCATCATCAGGCGGCCATCGACATGAGCCGCAACCTGCTGCGGTATACTACCTGCGTGCCGCTGCAGAACATCGCCGAGAACATCATCACCGGCCAGACCAAGAGCATCCAGAACATGCTGGCCGCGGAGGAAAACTGCAGCTGTCTGGAGAACAGCTCCCAGGACATCATGCTCTATCAAAGGCGCGTCAGCCGGATCATGGATACCATGTTCAGCGATATGGGAAGCGCGCCCATGACCAACGACGTCAATCTGAACTTTATACAGGAGATGATTCCCCATCACAAGGGCGCCATCGCCATGTCAAAGAACGCCCTGCAGTACGACATCTGCCCAGAGCTGAAACCGATTCTCCAGGCCATCATAACCAGCCAGGAAAAAGGCGTCAGACAGTTGGAAAAGCTACGCCGGGCCATGACAGCGGACTGCTGAGGCCGAGAAGCCGGGCTCCCCCTGGCGAGGAAAAGGAGCTTTGATCGTTTTGCGAAAAAACTTCATAAAAGCGGCCGGCGGTTTTCCGTTCAGGACGGACGCTGCCCTGACAGCCGCTGTCCTGACGGACGCTGTCATATCACACGCGCCTCTCTCATATATTACACCAATGAGAGAGGTGTTTTATGATGAGAAAGAATCGAAGAAAGGCGCTGTACATGGTCTGCGCCCTGGTCATCTGCGCGGGCGGCGGCATCCTGGGCGTCAGGCACTTTGCCAATCCCCAGGAACCGGTGGTTCTGGAGACAGTTTCCGATACCCTGGAAACCACCGGCGCACCGTCGGAAGAGGAAAAGAATGCCAATCTAAATCTGGACGTCAAGGCGGCGGTCCTGATCGATGCAGATACGGGCAAGGTGATCTTTGAACAGGATGCCCACAAGGAGCTGCCGCCGGCTTCCGTCACCAAGGTCATGACCCTGCTGCTGGCCATGGAGGCCGTTGACGACGGCAAAATCAAGCTGACCGACCAGGTTACCATTTCAGAGCAGGCTGCGTCTATGGGAGGCAGCCAGATGTACATGGAAGCGGGCGAAACACACACCCTGGAGGAACTGCTGCAGGGCATCGCCATCGTGTCCGCCAACGACGGATGCGTGGCTGCCGCCGAGTACATAGCCGGCAGCGAGGAAGTCTTTGTGGAGAAGATGAACAAGAGGGCCCGGGAGCTGGGCATGAGAGATACCCATTTTGTCAATACCAACGGATTACCGGTAGCAGATCACTACAGCAGCGCATATGATATTAGTGTCATGTCGAGGATGCTCCTAAAGCACGAGGAAACCCAGAAGTGGTTCAACACCTGGCAGACCACCATCAAAGTGGGCCTTCCGGGCAAGGAGAAGGATTTTGGCCTTACCAATACCAACAAGCTGATCAAACAGTATCCTGGCGCCAACGGCATCAAAACCGGCTACACCCAGGAGGCCGGATACTGCCTGTCTGCGTCGGCAGAGCGGGACGGAACCACTTTGATCGCCGTCGTGCTGGGCGCGAAGACCTCTCAGATCCGCAACGCAGAGGTAACAAAGCTGCTCAATTACGGCTTTGCCAACTACGCTTCCGTGACCCTGGCGGAAAAAGGCCAGAGAGTGAAAAAGATCACCCTGGACAAAGGGGAGCCCTATGTCCTGCAGGCCGTCACCGGGGAAAAGGCCACGGCCTTTGTAAAGAAAGGCCAGGAGAAAGAGACGTCCTACAAAGTGAAGATTTCGAAGAACCTGAAACTGCCCGTGGACAAAGGCGACAAAATCGGAACCATGGATATCTATTGCGGAGATGAAAAGCTGGGCTCCTGCGATCTGGTAGCTGACCGGGATGTAGACAAAGCGTCCTTTTTCACCTATTACTTACGCAAGATGAAGAATTTGTTCTGAAAGTAGGGGGAAACACGATGGAAAAAGAATATATTCTGTCATTTTCGTCCTTTTACAAGGCGGCATATGCCAGAGACGTGCTGGAAGAGTATGGGCTGCATTCCACCTTGCGCAGGCTGCCGCCGCAGGTCGCCCATTCCTGCAGCACCGGCGTCTATCTGAGAATCGACTCCATAGAGCGGGTGCGCAGTGTGTTGGATGAAAGACAGATCGTGGCAAGAGGTGTGTACCAGATACGAAGAGATGAAAAAGGAAGCAAGCTATATCAAAGGGTCTGATTTTATGGGCTGCCATGGCCCGGACG
>CAZGED010000164.1:0-4136 GCA_964525085.1 uncultured Senimuribacter sp. | reverse complement strand
AGCTGTAATCCTCATCAATCCTCATCGCAGGGGGAAAGCCGGCTCTTTTCAATTTTAGAGAGATGTGCTACAGATTAAAATTCCATGATCGTGTGGATCGCGTCTGTAACTTCCTTGTAATCTTCTACCAGTTCAGCAAGACGCTGTACGCCTGATTCTTCCAAATGATAGTATACGCGGGTCATTCTCTTCCCAACAGTCTTTTTGTAATCGGTTATGTACTTGTTGTCGATCAGCTTATAGAGTGTTGGATACATGGAACCCTCTGGAATAACAAGAACGCCGTTGGATCTTTGATTGATCAATTGGGAAAGCTGATATCCATAGCAGTCGCCTTCTGTCTTCAAGAGGTGCAGGAGCAGCATTTCAACTGATCCCTTTTTGAAATTGCTTTTGTTTTTACTTCTCTGTGTCATATTGCATCATTCCTTTCTATACAATATATTAAAACAATTATTTATGCAAAGCAATGGCCATTTGACTTGTTTCTGTGAAGTTTTTGTGAAAAAGTCGTGAAAGTAGAGATATTCACCCTTCTAAAGGGAAATATGGAATTGATTTGCGGGATAAACCGGATTCTCAGTGCATCATAGCGCCCAGGATATCTCCCACTTCCGCCAGATAGAGTTTCTTCTTGGCCAGGTCACCTACGGTCAGGATACCGACCAGCCTTCCGTTTTCCACGACGGGAAGACGGCGAACCTTGCTCTCGGAAAAGATGCAGGCGGCCCTATGGATGTCCATATCCGGCGATACTGTGACCAGTTCCCGGGTCATAAGGTCAGAGACAGGCGCCTGCGCGGCCAGCGGTCCTTCCCAATCAGCCCGGGTGATCAGATCCCGGTCTGTGACAGCGCCCAGAAGCGCTCCTCTGTTGTCGCAGACCGGCACAAAGCCGATATCGTGTCGTTTCATCAGTGCCGCGGCCTGGTGCAGCGGCGCGTCCGGCTTGACGAAGCAGACGCCGGACGCCATCAGCTCTTTTACAGTCATAAAAACCTCCCGTTTCTAGTATGAGACCGGATGCGGAAAATATGCAGGCTTTTGGCGAGGGCTGCTGAAAAGATAGATATCAAAAAAGCGGCCGTACCGCGGGACACGACCGCCAAAGCGTAGGCGCTCCTGTTACGATCTGGCCCGGTCGGAATCCCAGAAGGAGCGGGTAAACAGCAGGATGATGGCGTACAGTTCCAGCCTTCCGGACAGCATCAAAACAGAGGCGAACAGCTTGCTCCCCGCAGACAGGATGCTGAAATCGCCGCCGGCGATCCCGCCGAAGGCGGTGCCGTTGTTGGTGATGCAGGCCAGGGAGGTGCAGAGCGTCGTTTCCATGTCCAGGTTCTCCAGAGAGAAGATCAGGGCCGAAGCCAGCAGGACCAGGAAGTACATCATGACGAAGACGGTGACAGAGGCCGCCGTGGCGGCGCTGACCGGCTTGCCCTGGATCATGACCGGCTTGACCGCACGGGGATGAATCCTCTTGTAGACGCCCCGCAGGATGATCTTGAAGTAGATGATGAAGCGGATGACCTTGATCGAGCCGCTGGTGGAGTTGCCGCAGCCGCCGATGAACAGCAGGACCAGCAGGATCATCTTGCACAGCGTCGGCCACAGGTTGATGTCGTCGATCTCAAAGCCGGAAGTGGCTCCGAAGGCTACCGCCTGGGTAAATCCGTCTCCGAAAGCGCTGAGAAGAGAGTCGTATCTGCCGCTGGATACCAGGGACACGGCGATGACCGCGGCGCCGCCTGTCAGCAGGCCCAGATAGGTGCGAAGCTCCACGTTCCGCCATACCGTCCGCCACTTTCTGTGATACAGAAAGAAGTACATCATGAAGTTGATGGAGCCTATGATGGAGAAAGCGGTGAAGACGGCTTTCATATAAGGAGTCAGGTGCGTCATGGTACCGGTGCCCAGGTTCATCAGCCCAGCCGTGCTGATGGTGGACATGGTATTGAGGAGAGACTCAAAGGGCGTCAATCCGCTGGGCAGAAGGAGGAGAAACTCCACGACCGTCATGATGATGTAGATGCGGTAGGATATCTTTGCCGTATCGCTGATCCTGGCCGACATCTTCTCGACCTCTACGCCGGGAACCTCGGCGGACACCATCTTTTGACCTTCGATGCCCAGCACGGGGAAGAAGGAGATGGTCAGCAGGAGAAGTCCCATGCCGCCCAGCCAGTTGGAGATGGCCTTCCAGAAGACCAGAGAACGGGGCATGGCATCCAGAGGGATGGTCCAGGCACCGGTGGTCGTCCACCCGGATACGGATTCAAAGACGCAGTCGGTGAAGGAATAACCGCATCCGCTGAGCAGGTAAGGAAACGTTCCCACCAGGCTGACCACAAACCAGCAGATAAAGGCGATGAAATAGCTTTCGCGCTGTTTGATCTTCAGCGTATAGTATTTCAGAAAACGGAAGATCAGCATTCCCAGGGCGATGCAGCAGCAAGCAGTGGAAAACAGAGCCGATGCCGGACCGGATTCGTCACAATAGACAGCGCAAATCAGCGGAGGCAACATGGCCGCTCCTTCGAACATGAGTATGACAGAAATCGTTCTGAGAATTACGCGATGATTATATGTCATAATGTTTCCCTCGCCTTTCTACGCTTTGTTTGCATTCCAGTAATGCGGTGAGAACAGCATGAAGAAAGTGAACAGCTCCAGCCTTCCCGCGATCATCAAAAGAGAGAGGATCACCTTGGAAAAATCAGAAAAGATGGAGTAGTTCATGGCCGGTCCCACCAGGTTGAAGCCCGGGCCGATGTTGCCCACGCAGGCCAGCACCGAAGAGATGGTCGTCATCAGATCGAAGCCGTTGAGAGAGATCAGCAGGGAGCCTGCAAATACTACGAAAATGTAGAAGAACACGAAGTTGGCGATGTTGGTCGCCACTTCCTGAGGAATCTGCCGCTTGCCCAATGTGATCGAGACGATGCGGTTGGGATGGAGTTTCAGCGAGATCCCCCTCCGGATCAGCTTCAGAGAAATCAGAACCCGTATGATCTTTACGCCGCCGCCGGTGGAAGAAGAGCAGGCGCCGGTCAGCATCAGCAGCAGAAGGATCATTTTGCTGAAGGTAGGCCACAGGTCGTAATCCGCCGTGGCATAGCCGGTGGTGGTGATGATGGAGGATACCTGAAAGGCCGCGTTGCGGAGCCCGTCGAAAAAGTTCTGATACGTGCCGGTCATCAGCAGGTTCAGGGTGATCAGGCAGACTGCACCGCCCACGAGGCTCAGGTACAGCTTCAGCTCCGAATCCTGCATGACGCGGCGAAAGCCATGGCGGGCCAGGACGAAGTACAGGTTGAAGTTGATGCCGCAGAGGGTCATGAACAGGAAGATGACCCAGTGAATGTAAGGGTTTGTAAAATGGGCGACGCTGTCGTTGTAGGAGGAAAAGCCTCCTGTGCCTACGGTTCCGAAGGTGTGGATCAGCGCATCGTACAGATTCATGCCGCCCAGCAGCAGAAGAACCGTTTCCACCGCGGTGAACAGCAGATAGATCAGGTAGAGGTTCTTCGCAGTGTCAGAAAAGCGGGCCGAAACCTTTTCCAGCGTAGGTCCCGGCGTTTCCGCGCTGGCGATCAGCTGTCCGGATGTGCCGATGGAAGGCAGCAAAGCCATGACGAAGACGATGATGCCCATGCCGCCCAGCCAATGGGTGAAGGAGCGCCAGAACAGCATGGACTTGGGCAGGCTCTCGATGTCCGTCAGGATCGAGGAGCCGGTGGTAGAGAAACCGGAGCATGTTTCAAAAAAGGCGTCCACATAGCTGGGAATGGCGCCGGAGAGAACAAAGGGAACCGCGCCTACGGCGGAAAAGATCAGCCAGCAGAGAGACACAATAAGAAACCCATCTCTGGATTTGATCTTCATCAGAGAAGGGTGAAATATCTTGATCAGTATGATCCCCAGCACGAAGCAGGGGAGGATGGTGTACAAAAAGCCGGTGAGGGAGGCGGATTCATGGTAGATTGCCGCCGCCGCCAGGGCGGGGACCATGCTGCAGGCCAGTACCAGCAGCAGATATCCCATGATTCTGATTACCCCGTTAAAGTTGACAGTCATAATTAAGCTCCTTACAACTCCATCTACCTACATTATGGTTACGTTATCATTTACATTAT
>CAZGED010000163.1:0-4155 GCA_964525085.1 uncultured Senimuribacter sp. | reverse complement strand
TCACCCTCTCGATGATGGTGGTCAGAGGCTCCAGCTCTCCCAGCATGGCCTCCAAAGCGTCTACGGACGCCTCCTGGGCATCGGGCATCATCTGGATGATCATGCCCCCTGAGCAGAGAACGGAGCAGTCGCGGGCGATCTTGACACCCAGAGCCACGGAGCTGTTCTGCTGTTCCGATATATAATAGTATGCGGTCAGGTCGTCGGCGATCTCTCCGGACACCAGAGAAATTCTTCCGATATACGGCTCTTTCAGCCCCAGATCCTTGATGACGGTCAGCTGGCCGATGCCGAGAGCCCCGCCTACGTCCAGGTGTCCGTCCTCCCGCAACGGCAGATCCAGATTCGGATTGGAGATGTAGCCCTTTACCCTTCCGTCGCCGTAAGCGGTGGCCAATATCTCTCTGGCCGGACCGTCTCCTTTGAACTGGACCGTCAGCTTATCCTTTTCCTCTTTCAGCATCAGGCCCATGAGGCCCGCGCCGGTGAGAACTCTGCCCAGCGCCGCTGTCGCCAGAGGCGTGGTGCCGTGAATCTGGCGTGCGGTCTCAGTCATGTCTGTGGACACGGTCAGATAGACGCGGAAGGATCCACTTTTATCCATCGCTGTAAGTACTTTGCTCATATCTATATCGGCCTTTCGTCTTTTGTCTGATTTTTTAAATTCACATATTCAATCATATATTTTATCACATTCTTTGCAGTTTGAACACGGGAAAATCACATTTCCCGTCTATAATTTGCTCATACTAAGAGATGAACTATGCGAAGAAAGAAAGGCAGGTAAACAATATGGATCATTGGGATCAAGAACATGAAAATCAAACGCCAAATTTTATTATGGTAGGAGATCCGGTAGAAAGTCACGAACAGTCGCAGCCTTCGCCGGAGCAGGAAACACCCCGCCAGACACTCTTTGATGGACAGACGCAGCAGACAGACCCGCGGACATGGCACACCCCCGGCTACGAGAATCACTATGAGAACGCCTCGTCGGGCTATACGCAGGCGCCGAGACCGGGAAAGCGGGTCAGAAGGCCGAAGGAACCAAAATACGTTACGCGGAAAGTCTTCGTCATCGCGCTGATCTGTTGTATGCTGGGTACGTCAGCTCTGACGGTAGGCGGATACACCCTGGCCACCCAAATGGGCGTCGGCAACACGACGAAAACGGTGTCGGCCACCAACTACACCCTGGCCAAGGCCACGGGCAGTGAAAAGTCCGTGGAGGAGATCATCGCCATGAATGAAAACGCGGTGGTGGAAATCCAGACGGAATCTGTATCTCAGGATATGTGGATGCAGAACTACGTGACGGAGGGAGCAGGCAGCGGTGTCATCGTCGACACAGAGGGCTACATCCTCACCTGCAACCACGTAATCGAAGATTCCAGCAAAATCACGGTCCGGCTGAAGGACGGCACGGAGTGTGAAGCATCGGTAGTAGGCACGGATTCTCAGAATGATGTGGCTGTCCTGAAGATCAATGCGCAGAACCTGACGGCCGCCACCTACGGTGACAGCGACGATCTGTCGGTGGGCGATCTGGTCGTAGCCATCGGCAATCCGCTGGGCGAGCTGGGCGGCACGGCTTCTCAGGGCATCATCAGCGCCCTGGACAGAGCGCTGACGGTAGACGGCAAGAACCTGACCCTGCTGCAGACGGACGCTTCCATCAATCCGGGCAATTCCGGCGGCGGACTCTTTGACCAGTACGGAAACCTGGTCGGCATCGTGGTCGCGAAATCCACCGGCTCCGACGTCGAGGGACTGGGCTTCGCCATTCCGATCTCCAAGGCGGCAGAGATCGCCAAAGAGCTGATCGAAAACGGCCACGTGACCGGACGTCCGGCCATCGGTATTCAAATCGTGGACGCTTCTGACGCGCAGACCGCGCAGCAGTACGGACTGCGGATGACCGGCGTATATATTCAGGAAGTGACCGGTGAGGAAGCGCAGAAGGCCGGACTGAAAGCGGGCGACATGATCTACTATCTGGAAGATACCAAGATCGAATCTTCCGCGGATCTGACCAGCGCCCTTTCCGACTATGAGCCGGGAGACAAGGTAACGCTGACGGTGATCCGAGACAATAAGACGGTAGAGGTCAAGGTCAAGCTGACCGAAGCGACCTCCTAAAGAGTTTTAAATGGCCACCTGAACGACGGGAGCATAGACAGGAGCATAGCATAACCTTCCTAAAAACCGATCCGGCGAGGGACACCCGCCGGATTGGTTTTTATCGTTTTTGGGTTTTCTTTTTCGGGGAGGCCACATCAAAAACTTCCGTTTACAGAAGCCCCCGCAGAGGTTTTCGGCAGATGCCGCGGCAAGGATCGGTTTCTGCGAAAAAAGGCATAACACCTTGACACCCTCCCCGTCGTTGGATTATGATAAACTCAAAACATCATGAACAAAAAGGAGCGTTACCTATGGATCATACCTTGTCGAAGGAGCTGCTGTCCTTTCTGGACGCCAGCCCGTCATGCTTTCACGCAGTAAAAAACCTTTCCGGCCTTTTGATCGAAGCCGGATTCACGCCACTGGCCGAAAACCAGCGCTGGCAGATCACGCCGGGCGGAAAATACTTTGTTACGCGAAACGGCTCAGCCCTGGCTGCCTTCACCGTCCCGCCCCAGGGCATCAAAAGCTGGCGCATTGCCGCGAGCCACAGCGATTCCCCCTGCCTGAAGGTAAAGGAAAATCCGGAGATCCTCTCGGAGAACCACTACGTACAGCTGAACGTCGAGCGCTATGGCGGTATGATCACCGGTTCCTGGCTGGATCGTCCTCTGGCCCTGGCCGGCCGGATCGTCGTCAAGGAAAACGGCCGTCTGGTGAAGAAGCTGGTCAACATCGACCGGGACCTGCTGCTGATTCCCAACGTAGCCCCGCACATCGACCGCGACGTCAATAAACGGGAATACAACATGCAGAAGGACATGCTGCCGATCTACGGCGATCTCTCCGCCAAAGGAACCTTTATGCGGACGATAGCCCAGGCCGCCGGGGTGGATGAGGATGCGATTCTGGGGCACGATCTCTATCTCTACGTCCATCAGAAGGGTGCCATATGGGGTCCTTCAGGGGAATACATCTCCAGCGGCAGACTGGATGATCTCCACTGTGCCTTTGCTTCCATCAAAGGCTTTCTGGCCGGGAAAAAACAGGAGCATGCCGCGGTCTACTGTCTCTTTGACAACGAGGAGGTGGGCAGCCGGACCAGACAGGGCGCCGCTTCCACTTTCCTGAAGGACACCATGGACCGTATCTGCGAGGGGCTTTCCATGAGCCGCGAGGACTGCCTGATTGCCCTTGCGGACAGCTTCATGATTTCCGGTGACAACGCCCACGCCGTCCATCCGGCCCATCCGGAAAAGGCTGATCCGGTCAACCGGCCGTTTATCAATGAGGGGATCGTGATCAAATATACCGCTGAGCAGACCTACTGCAGCGACGGCCTTTCCGGCGCCATGTTCAAAGACCTGTGCCGCCAGGCAGGCGTGCCGTATCAGATCTTCACCAACCGGTCCGATAAGCGGGGCGGCAGTACCCTGGGCAACATTTCGGGCACCCAGGTGGCGGTCAGAACCGTGGACATCGGCCTGCCCCAGCTGGCCATGCACGCGCCGTACGAAATGGCGGGAACAAAGGATACCGCCTATCTGGCAAAGGCAACGGAAGTTTTCTTCAAATAGCGGCGGCAGCGGCAGGTTTATGGCTGCCTTATGGCAGGCTTATGGCCGATTTATTGCCGCTGAAGCATAAAAAACGCTGGCACTTACCCGGGAAATCGTGGTATAACTTCATAGTATAAGGCGAGATGGCTTTTGCGCGAAATATGCGTTTCCGGCATCCCGCCTTTTTTCGTACCACAACAGTTTTACTTTGTTTGAGGACGACAGGAAAAACCGCACAATGATGAGACTCCTTTTGGAACAGGGCCGCACCGAAGACATGCGAAAGGCGTTGGACGGCACCGACTGCAACGAGGCCCGCAGTAAGGCCTTGCGGTTTCAATGAGCTTTTATCCGGTCGGCTTTTGCCGGCCGTAGGGCAATCGCAAAGTAGAAAATAACAGGTCGGGATACTGAAAAATTAAATTTTTTCGTATCCCGACTAAAATTTTACTTGAAAAGTATTGTATATTGTGAT
>CAZGED010000162.1:0-4202 GCA_964525085.1 uncultured Senimuribacter sp. | reverse complement strand
TCTCCACCGCATTGACAGAAGCTGCGTCAAAGCCGATGCGGATCTTGGCTGTCACCGGTTTGGAGGTATTCTTCACCATGGCGCAGATCAGATCATAGACCAGATCCAGGTTTTTCAGAAGCGCCGAGCCTTCCCCGTTTTTGACGATCTTCGGCACCGGACAGCCCATGTTGATGTCCAGCACTGCGTTTTCGCAAGGCTCCAGCTCCCGGGCCGCGTACGCCAAAATCTCCGGTTCGCTGCCGAATACCTGGAACGCCACCGGCTTTTCCTCCTCATACAGAAACAGCAGCTCCCGGGTCCTGCGGGCGTTGTAGTACAGGCCCTTGCCGCTAACCATTTCCGAATATACCAAAGCCGCTCCCATCTCGCGGCAGATCCGGCGAGTGGGAGCGTCTGTGATGCCTGCAAGGGGAGCCAGCAGGAAAGGATTTTCCAACCGGACATTTCCGATTCTCAGGTCTTTGTTATGCATGTTCTTTCTTTCCCTTTCCACAAGGCCGTGGCGCTTTCTTGTTCTTCTGATAGATCAGCTCCAGGCCCTCCAGCGTCAGCATCTTGTCCACGTAATCGATGCAGTCTACGCCGCCGTCGATCAAAGTGGACAGCCCGCCTGTGGCAACGACCGTAACCGGCTTGTCCGACTGGGTGATGGCCTCCAGCTCTTTTTTCATCATGCGCACGATGTAGTCCACCATGCCCATGTGGCCGTACACCAGGCCGGACTGCATGCTCTGAATGGTGTTCTTGCAGATGGTCTGTCCCGGTTCCTCCAGTTCCACCTTCGGCAACTTGGACGTCTTCTCAAAGAGAGCTTCCGACGAGATCTTCAAGCCCGGCGCGATGGAACCGCCCAGATACTCCGCCTTTTCCGTTACGGCGCAGAAGGTGGTCGCCGTACCGAAGTCGATGATGATCAGCGGCCCGCCGTACTTGTGGTAGGCGGCGACGGCGTTAACGATGCGGTCTGCGCCCACCTGCTTGGGATTATCGTACTTTACGATGAGACCGGTCTTGACGCCGGACTCTACGGTGATAGCCCGTCTATGAAAATATTTCTGCGACAGGTGCTGCAGTGTAAACAGCACCGATGGCACTACGGTGGATATGATGACATCCTCCACGTCAGAGGTCTTCAGCCCTTCGTACTGGAAGAGCTGGTTTACGATCATGCCGTACTCGTCGGCACTTTTGTCGGTGTCAGTCTTGATTCTCCAGTTGGTGATCAGCTTACCGTCTCGGAAAAGTCCCAGTACGATGTTGCTGTTTCCAACGTCAAAAGCTAAAAGCATTGTCTTGTCTCCAAATCTGTTTTTACTTTACTACCCGGTCCAGCCGTTTCAGAGCCAGCGCCATGGTCAGGCCAGGAATGACCCGATTCCCGGTGATCTCAGCGCCCAGCACCTCGTTGATCCGCTTCAGGCGGTACTGGACGGTATTGGTGTGGATGCCCATGAACTCGCTGGTCTTGCCGCTGTTCATGCCCGCGTCCAGAACAAAGGTTTCCAGGGTTTCCAGCAGCTGCTTGGCCTTGTTCTCGCCCATCTCCTTGCGGAACGGCTCCAGCAGATCCATGTAATTCTTCTTCAGATAACCGCCCTGTACCTGCAAGTTGATGCAGTTGGACACCAGGGCAAGCTCATATTTTGTAAACACCCTCTTATACGGGAATACGCTTTCCACAAAGGTCCAGGTTTCGCTGATCAGGCGGAAGGCGTCTCCTGCGCCTTCGATGCCGTCCACGCCTGTGGCGTGGAAAATGCGGACCGTCTTGCTGCCCTCCTTCAGCTTGTCGAAAAGGTGAAGACAGCTGGTCTTCTGGGAAATCTCATCGTCTTCCTTCTTCTCGCCGTTCTTCAGGATCATGCCGTAGGTCTCCTCGCCCTCTGTGATCCGAAGCACCTCGATGTTCTCCTTCTTCTCAAAGTCGCTGATGATCGAATTTCCCTGGTTGTTTTCGATGCCTTTGGCGTAGAACACGCTGAGGATGTTGTCCGCTTTGATGTTCATCTCATCTTTCAGAGAGTACGCAAGAGATTTGTTGCCGCGGATCAGAGCCTTGATCAGCTCCGCCCGCACGTCCCGCTCCGGCGTGTACTTCCACATGCCCATGGCCAGCTCGATGATCTCCGCCAGCTTGGTAATCTCACCGGCAGAGTAATTGTCCTCGTTGTCCACGATGAACAGGAAGTACTTCTCTTTGTTGATGGTGATCGGACCCCAATAGGTCAGGACGCCGTTGACGTCGATAAAGGTATAGATACCGGCCTTCTCCACGTCCCGTTCCTTGCCCATGCGGATGGCGTCGGCAATGGTCGTCCGCTGCCGGGTCTCAATGGACAGGATCGGATTAAAATCCTTTGACAGCAGCACCACCTGGAAGTCGTTGCTCACCGCGGCCTCCCGCAGGGCCGAATGGAAGGTCTTGTACTTCTCAAAGTTGAGCAGGTGGTAGATCGTGTTGTTGATCAGGCTGTTTTTAAAGTTGTCGCCGTACAGCAGCTTATCCATGATCTGCTCGATGGCGTCGCTGTATTCTGCTTTGTTGTTTTTCGGAATGACGATGAGAGGCAGTCCTACCTGCTCCGCCGTCTCGATGACCTCGCCGTCTGCACCGGTCAGGCCCTTTTCCACGTGGAACACCACCAGGGCGCTGACACCGGCCTTGGCCAGGCCTTTGACCACTTCGCACTGCAGTTTTTCGCGGCCCGTCATTCCGTAGAAAGAGGTAAGGACGATCTGCTCTCTCACACCGTTGTTCTTCAGGGCAGTCTCCACATTGGACGCGTCCAGAACCGAAACGGAACGGACCCGGTTTCCAATGTTTCTCTTTCCTGCCGCCAGAATGCTGGGGCTGAACGCTTCCAAACCCAAACAGTCATTTACCGTTACTTTCATATATTACCTCTGTTCTTCCTTATCCCCGTCACGGTCTCCCGAGTCAGCTGATCCTTCGTCAGATTCATCAGATTCATCAGCTTCATCGGCGTCATCATCGTCGTAGACTTCGTCAGCGTCGTCCTCCTGTGACACAGGGCCTTCACCAATAGCTTCTTTTCCCTCTCCGCCTTTGGTGTCGTCCTCTTCGGAATCATCGTCCATATAATCCGTATCGTATTTCGCAAGTTCTTCGACCAGCTGTGCTTCCTCCTCCTTGCGGAGTCTCTCGTATTCCGCCGCCTCTTCCGCATTGATCTTCTGGATCTCGGCATCCTTCTGGCGGATCTGTTCCGCCAGTCCTTTGGCGTCGATCTCGCCGGTGTACAGAGCCTCGAACTGTTCTCCGTCCAGGGTCTCTACCTCCAGCAAAGCCTGGGCTACCCGTTCCAGCTTATCCATGTTCTCTGTCAGAATGCGAACCGTCTCCTCGTAAGCGTCCTCGATGATGGCTCTCACTTCATGGTCGATCTCAGAAGCAACCCCGTCCGAGTAATTCTTTCGTGTGGAAAAGTCCTTGCCCAAGAACACCTCGTCGGAATCGCTGTAGTTGACAGGTCCGATCTTATCGCTGAAGCCGTACTTGGTCACCATGCCTCTGGCGATCTCCGTCGCCCGCATGATGTCATTGCTTGCGCCGGTGCTGATATCGTCTAAGGTCAGCTGCTCAGCCACACGGCCGCCCAGCAGATGCTTGATCGCGTTGAGCATGCCCTTCTTGGTCTCGTATGCCTTATCCTTCTCCGGCAGCGCCATGGTAAAGCCGCCGGCATTGCCTCTCGGAATGATGGTGATCTGATGCACCGGATCGGAATTCGGCAATGTACGCATGACCACGGCGTGGCCCGCTTCGTGGTAGGCCGTCAGCTTCCGTTCCTCCGGACTGATGACCCGGCTCTTCTTGGCAGGCCCTGCCATAACCTTGGTCGCCGCCTCTTCGATCTCCGCCATGCGGATCTTCCGTCCGTTTCGTCTCGCCGTGATCAGAGCCGCCTCGTTGAGCAGGTTCTCCAGATCCGCAGGGGTAAAGCCCGGCGTCCGTCTGGCCAAGATTTTCGCTGAAACCTCATCGGACAGCGGTTTGTTCTTGGAGTGGACCTTGATGATCTCCTCTCTGCCTTTGATGTCAGGCACGCCGATGACGATCTGCCGGTCAAAACGTCCCGGTCTGAGCAAAGCCGGGTCCAAAACGTCCGGCCGGTTGGTGGCAGCCAAAATGATGATGCCGGAATTTTCGCCGAAACCGTCCATCTCCACCAGCAGCT
>CAZGED010000161.1:0-4214 GCA_964525085.1 uncultured Senimuribacter sp. | reverse complement strand
ATCAGAGAAATTACGGAACACATTCCTAATGTAGGCGTCCTGCTGAAAAAAAATCAGGATATCGACACGCTGAAAGGATACCGGCATGTTTATTGATTTTTTCTATGCGCTGCGGTCAGGCGGCCTGGACGTATCCCCGGATCAGTGGCTGTGCCTCATCGACGCTCTGGATAAAGGCCTTGCCGGTAACTCTCTGATGGAGTTCTACTATCTGTGCCGGAACGTGCTGGTGAAGACGGAGGCGGACTACGATAAGTTCGATATGGCCTTCGCCGGGTATTTTCAGGGGATCGAGACGATAGAGGAGCTGCCGGAGGAACTGATGGCATGGCTGTCTGAGGGCGAGCTGGAGCGGGATATCGCCGATATGCCGGAGTGGGCAAAGGAGCACGATCTGGAGGAGCTGATGGAGATGTTTCGTCAGCGACTGGCGGAGCAGACGGAAAAGCACGACGGCGGAAATTACTGGATCGGCACCGGCGGCACGTCGCCGATGGGCCACGGCGGGTACAATCCGGCGGGCATCCGGGTAGGCGGCTATGGCCGCCACCGTTCCGCTGTCCAAGTGGCGGGAGACAGGAGCTTCAGGGATTTTCGTCAGGATGCTTCTTTAGACAGCAGGCAGTTTCAAATGGCGTTTCGCAAGCTGCGGCAGTTTTCCACCAGAGTGGACTGCGCCAGGACGGAGCTGGATGTGGACGGAACGATTCAGGCTACCTGCGATAACGGCGGCCTTCTGAAGCTGGTGTACGAGAAGCCGAGGAAGAATACGGTGAAGCTGCTTCTGCTGCTGGATTCCGGCGGTTCCATGTCCGCCTACAGCCGGCTGGTCAGCCAGCTGTTCACCGCGGTGCACCAGTCCACCCATCTGAAGGATCTGAAGACCTATTATTTCCACAACTGCGTGTATGACCAGCTGTTTACCACGCCAGCCTGCCGCAGAGGCGACTGGGTGGATACGGACTGGGTCTTCGGAAATCTCGACAGTGAGTACAAGGTGATCTTTGTGGGCGACGGCGCCATGTCGCCTTACGAACTGCTGGCCGCCGGCGGCAATCAGGACTGGTACAGCTATAATGAAGAGCCGGGCATCGCCTGGCTTCAGAAGTTCGATCAGCGGTACAAGAAGTGCATCTGGCTGAATCCTATCAAAGAGGATCGGTGGGAGTGGACCTACGGCTCCAGGACCATTCAGGATATCAGGAAGGTATTCCCCATGTTTCCGCTGACGCTGGACGGGCTGGATGCCGGGATACAACGGCTGCTGGTGCGGTGAGAAAAAGAAAAGCCATGGGACGTACCCATGGCGCAGTGTAAACGCTGTCAGTAGCTACTGCTCGCGTCGCGGCTTCTAGCTGAAATACCGGAACACGCCTCTGACCTTGCCCAGGATCTTGACATCCTGTACGATGATCGGGCTCATGGTGTCGTTCTCCGGCTGAAGACGGATGTGTCCGTTTTCCTTGTAGAAGGTCTTGACCGTCGCTTCGCTTTCAAAGCCGTCGATCATGGCCACCACGATCTCGCCGTTGCGGGCGGTGTGCTGCTCTTCTACCAGGATCAGGTCTCCGTCCAGGATGCCTGCGTTGATCATGCTCTCTCCCCGGACGCGGAGCATGAAATTGCTTCTGCCTGCATAGCGGGCAGGTACAGGTATCGTATCCTCCACGTTCTGTTCCGCCAGAATCGGCGTACCTGCGGCGACACGGCCGATGACAGGGACATCCACGACGTCCTCTCTGGTCACGGTTTCCTCGGCGGCATAGACAGAATCTCTTCCCATGCCTTCCGTATCGACGACCATCAGGGCCCTCGGCTTAGAAGGGTCCTTCTTCAGATAGCCGTATTTGACCAGATTGGCAATATCCTTATGAGCCGTCGATGTGGACTTGATCCCGATGGCTGCGCAGATCTCTCTCACTGTAGGGGGATAGCCCTTGGTTCTGACTTCACTCTTCATAAACTCTAAGATCTTACGTTCACGTTCCTTTAAATTATCCATGATACCTCCCACAACGATGAATCTGTGTTCGCGTTACTTGTAATGGATTATATCATATTGCGAACAAAAAGTAAACATCTGTTCACAAAAAAACCGAGGAACCCGGGGCAAAAATGTCGTTTATTCTGTATATTTCAAAAAATCCATCAAAAAAACGAAAAAAGTCGAAAAATTGCGCAAATCTCTTGTTAATAAATTGACGAAGTTGGGATTTTACCTTATAATATGAAGTACCTACGAAAAAATGGAGATAGATGAAATATGGTTAAATACTGGTTAAAAGCGACAGTGATGCTTTACATATTGTGGCTGATGCTCTCCGGAAAGTTGGAAGCCAAGTTCCTCATCGTGGGACTGGCGGCGGCCGGCTTCATCGCATGGATCTGTCTCCGGTCCCTTTGGATTCCGGATGAGAAGCGTGCGCACACCTACAGCCTGCTGGACGTCAGCCTGTGGCGGTTCGTCCGGTACTGGCTGTGGCTCTTTGTCGAGATCGTGAAAGCCAGTCTGGATGTGGCAAAGCTGGTCGTGCATCCGAAGCTGCCCATCGATCCGCAGGTCATCGAATTCCGCTGCAGCTTTCAGAATCCCATAGCCACAACGATGCTGATCAACTCCATCATTCTGACGCCGGGAACCGTGACCCTGGACGTGCAGGAGGGGAATCTCTTTGTCGTGCATGCCCTGACCTACGATGCGGCAAAGGGATTGCTGGAGGGCAAGATGCAGAGACACATCGCGGCGGTTTTTGGAGAGCCATATGAATCATATTGAGAAGCGGCAGCCCCCAAACGGGAAGACAGCAGAGAGGTACTTTATGAGCTTTTTATTTAAATTTTTACTGATAGGTGTGATCTTACTCATCGGACTGATGCTGATCCGGGTGCTTCGGGGACCCTCGGTCTACGACAGCCTCAACGGTGTCTTTGTCATCGGTATCGATGTCATCGTGGTCATTCTGCTGGCAGGCTTTGTCGACGGCCGGGCGGATATGTACGTGGATATCGCCATTTCCTACGGCATCCTGGGCTTTCTCAGCACCGTCATCATTGCAAAATTTTTAGGAGGAAACAAAGGTGATCGTTAGAAATATCATTTCGGCGGCGTTGCTGCTCGTTGGCTTTGTCCTCATGGCCATATCAGCCATCGGCGTCTTAAGACTGCCTGATTTTTTTTCGCGGCTGCATGCGTCCAGCATCGGAGAAACCCTGGGGATCGTTCTGGCAGGGATCGGCATGGCCGTCTATCACGGCGTCAACCTGACCAGCCTGAAAATTCTGCTGGTGGTTGCGGCCCTGTTTCTGGTCAATCCCCTGGGCACACATTTGATCGGTAAGGCTGCCATACAATCCGGAAAGCAGCCATGGAAGGAGGAAAACCATGCAGATACTTGTGATTGAAGCGATCCTGCTTTTGTTTTTGATCGCGACGACGATCTTCATCATTTTGGACAAGGACCTCTTGTCTGCCGCGGTGGTGTACTGCGCATTCAGTTTCTGCACCATGCTGCTGTATATCATGATGGGCGCGCCTGACGTGGCCTTCACGGAGGCGGTCATCGGCGTCATCTCCACCACGTACTTCGTGGTGGCAATCAAAACGACAGACAGGTGGTGCAAGTAGATGAAGAAAGATATTGCGCGGGTTGCGGGCATCGTTCTGCTGGTTTGTATCGTCAGCATCGCCTGGCCGCTCATCGATCTGCTGCCTGTGATCGGCGATCCGGATTCACCGCCTAACACCCACGTCTCCGACGTCTATATCGAGGAGGGACCGGAGGCCACCCATTCGCCGAATCTGGTCACGGGAGTTCTGGCCGATTACAGAGGCTTTGATACGCTGCTGGAGACGACGGTCATGTTCCTGGCGGGACTGGCCGTGGTCGTGGTTCTGTACAATCAGCAGAAGCGGTCCTGGACGGAAGGACTTTTCGGCCATATGAGGGATTTCGGCGGGCCGGACGTGCGCGTGACCATTCCGCTGATCGTGCCTGTCGTCCTGATCTACGCGGTCTACGTGCTGATGCACGGAGAAGTCAGCCTGGGCGGCGGATTTCAGGCCGGCGCGCTGATCGCCATGGCGTATATCCTCTATGTCATGGTGGCCGGCATCAGGATCAAAGCCGTCAAAGTCACCCAGTATGTTTCTCTGTGTACGGCGGCGGCCGGCGTGCTGATCTACGCGTTGACCGGATTTCTGCCGCTGCTCTTCG
>CAZGED010000160.1:0-4236 GCA_964525085.1 uncultured Senimuribacter sp. | reverse complement strand
TTTTAAAGCGCATGAAGAGGAGTTCTATAGGAGTCTATACGGACTCCTTTTTTAAATCCGCTCGTTTACGCGGATTTTTGCCCGCGAATACCGCCGCACTGAGCAGTGTGGCGGCGGGAACGATGAGACAGCAGCCCAGGCCGCTGATGGAGATGGACAGAAACTCCTGGCAGAAGGATTTGCTGTTGATCAGCCGGACCAGTGAGTATTCGTCCACATATTGGATCATCAGAGTCAGATATTCCGCGATATAGATGTAGAAGATGGTGTGGATGGAGGTGTTGAGGATGGCCCTGCTGGCGATGAAGCCGGAAGCGGCCAGTCTGCCGAAGTCGCCGGCGCCGCCGGCCTGATGTATTTCGTAAATAGACGATGTGATCGCGATGGCGATGTCGACGACGGTTCCGATCAGGGCGATGAGCATGACAGAGATCTGCAGGGCCAGCATGTCCATGGCGATATTTCTGGTATAGCCGTTGGTATCGGTGATTTCGTACTGCTCACTGTTGAAGCCTCCCAGAGCGGCCCCTTCCGCTATGTAATAGACAAAGGGTGTCAGGATCAGGATGACGGCGGCCACAGACAGAAAGGCCAGGCGGCTTTTGATGTCCCCGTCGTTTTGATAGAAGCAGGTGACCGCTGAGATCAAAAGACAGGCGGCCGCGGTGACCAAGACAGGGGGCAGGCCGCGGTAGATCAGATAGACGGCGGCCAGCAGCAGACAGCCGTGGAGGGCGGTGGTGATGATGGATTTCGCGCCCCGGTCGCCGCAGACCAGCAGGATCAGGACGATGAGGATGACGGTCAGGGCTATTAGCATGGGTCTGCCTCCTTTCTGTGGGTTTTGTGGGTTTTGCGGGTGTAGTACCAGACCGCGATGCCGGCGGCCGCGGGAATGGACAGGACGATGCCGATACTGCCGGTAAGAAAGCGGGCAATCTCAAAGAAGCTGTGGTAGCGCAGTATCGTAGCAAAGGCGATGCCGTTGCGCATGGACAGGATGATAAACGGAACGGCCGCGGCCACGTTGGAAAAGAACATGATGCTGATCATGGTTCCCACCAGGTCGTCGCCCACGGTGCGGCACGACTGGAACAGCTCTTTTGCCGTGATCTGCGGATTGTGGGCTGTGATCTGGTCTACGGTCATGGTGATGGTGACCACGATGTCCATGGAGGCACCCAGGGAACCGATGAGGATCTCCGAGAGGAAGATTAGGTCCGCGTCCCGCTGCTCGTAGGGTTGGATCAGATAATCCATAAACTCGTAGTCCACGCTGCCGCCTGCCCGCAGGACGAGCCAAGCGATCAGGGTGGTGACGGCTACGGAACAAAAGGTGGCCGCCAGGGCGATGAGGGATTTCCGGTTGAAGCCGTGCATGAAAAACAGCAGCATGGCCGTGAAGAAAAGGGCCATGGGAACGGTCATCAGCAGAAGGTTGACCCCTTTCAGATAGAGTGTCAGCACCCAGTAGAAGCAAAGCATGTTCAGGATCAGGCTCAAAATGGTCAGAGCACCTTCTCTCCCGCCTACGGCGAGAAAGAGGGCGAAGAGGAGCGCCAGGACCAGGGCGACGAAATAATCCCGTTTCAAGCCGGTGACGCTGCCGGTCAGCAGGGAGCTTCCGTCCGCTGCCGGCTCTTCTTCCAGGTTCTCCACGAAAACATCATCCCCTTTTTCATAGCGGGTATCGTAGACGCCGGAAGCGGTACAGCTGTTTTCAGCACAGAGCGTCTCTCCTTTATATTGCCCGTTCCTGACGGTCAGAGTCAGTTCCTGCGTCAGGTAGACCTCCTCATATTCATAGGTTCCGTCAAAGCCGGTCTTCGTCTCGGTTTCACGTTCCTCTACCGCCGTAACCGTGGCGATGGTCTGGTCGTAGAAACTGTAGTCGTATTTGACAAAGACCACGACGGCCAGGGCAGCCAGAGCCAGGACTGCCAGCTTCAGAGCCGTCAGGTTCCGAGTTGTCTTTCTCTCCTTTGTTCTTTTCAAACCAGCAGAGCTCCTTTCTAGGATGTGCTTCTATCATATCACATTTTCCCTCAAAAAACCACTTGAGACGGGACAGGCATGGCCTGCGCGCGCCAATCTTGCGAAAGATTTCGCTATATGGTATACTTTTAACCATAATTGAACTTCAATTATATCAATGAAAAGGAAGAAGAACTATGTCAGATTACAAATTCAACACCAACTGCATTCAGGCAGGCTACACTGCGCAGAGCGGACAGCCCCAGGTGCTGCCGATCGTGCAGAACACAACCTATCGCTATTATGACGCGGAGGACGTCGCGAAGCTCTTTGATCTGGAAAGCGCGGACTACATGTATACCAGACTGGGCAGCCCGACGGTCAACGCCCTGGAGGCCAAGATGGCGGCTCTGGAAGGCGGCACGGCAGGGATCGCGACCAGCGCGGGCCAGGCGGCGAACCTGATCACCATGCTGAACATCGCCCAGGCAGGCGATCACATCATCGCCTGTGCCAATATCTACGGCGGAACCTTCAATCTGTTCGCCGTCACTCTGAAAAAGATGGGCATCGAGACGACCTTTATCAATCAGAACGCTTCCAAGGAGGAGATCATCGCGGCAGCCAGACCAAACACCAAGGCCTTGTTCGGAGAATCTCTGGGCAATCCGGCGCTGACCGTGCTGGATATCGAGGAATTCGCCGCGGCGGCCCATGAGATCGGCGTGCCTCTGGTGGTAGACAATACGCTGGCGTCTCCGTACCTGTGCAGGCCCCTGGAGTACGGCGCCGATTTCGTCACCCATTCCACGACAAAATGGGCAGACGGCCACGCCACCAGCGTCGGCGGTATGGTCATCGAGGGCGGAACCTTCGACTGGAACAAATATGCGGATAAATTCCCGGGCATGGTGGAACCGGACGAAAGCTATCACGGCTTGAAGTTCTATGAGAAGTTCGGGAACCAGGCCTTCTGTGTAAAACTGCGGGCGCAAATGCTCCGGGATCTGGGCTGCACCATGTCTCCGATGAACGCGTGGCTGACGTTCCAGGGGCTGGACACCCTGCATCTGAGAATGGAACGTCACAGTCAGAACGCTATGGCACTGGCCCAGTTCCTGCAGAACCATCCGATGGCGGAGTGGGTCAAATACCCTGGCCTGCCGGGAGACGATGACTACGAGAGAGCGCAGAAATATTTGCCGAAGGGTGCCAGCGGCGTTCTGGCCTTCGGCGTCAAAGGCGGCAGAGCGGCAGGAGAGGAATTCCTGAAAAACCTCAAGCTGGCCAGCATCGTAGTACATGTGGGCGATATCAGGACTTCTGTACTGCACCCGGCCTCCACGACCCACAGACAACTCAGTGAAGAGGCTCAGATCGCGGGAGGCATCCTGCCTGAGCTGATCAGAGTATCCGTCGGCTGCGAGGACATTGATGATATCATCGCGGATTTTGACCAGGCACTGAATCAGGTCTCCGGGAAATAGGCGCGAAGCGGGCATATCCGGCTTTTTCAGGCGCACATGGAGACAGCGGCCGCCATGGATAT
The DNA here is from genome assembly GCA_964525085.1 of uncultured Senimuribacter sp. GTDB lineage: Bacteria > Bacillota > Clostridia > Peptostreptococcales > Anaerovoracaceae > Senimuribacter. The sequence continues at coordinate 713 of CAZGED010000160.1, read as the reverse complement.
CAGCCAGATCGGGCCGGAGATTCCCGGCAGTGATGCGGCGGACCGGATGCAGGACGCGTTGAAGAGCGCGGTTCTGGAACTCTTAGATAAAGCATATCAGAAGCACGCGGCTGACGATCCAGCCGAGGAATACAGACAGCGACAGGCTCCCCAGCCAGATACAGCAGGCCATAGGGAGCCTTTGCTGTTTGAAGAGCAAAATGGAAGAGTTAAAGCAGGGGACAGAGAAGGTCAGCATGATCAGAAGAACCACCAGCTGTACCGCGTCAAAGGCGCCGCTGCCTGCCATGGACAAAAGGGAGGCGGAACTGAAATCCCGTTTTAAAATGTTGAGCAGCATCAGGCTGGCGGCTTCCGGCGGCAGGTGGAGAAACCGGTCCAGCAGCGGGCCGCTGACTTCCGAGATCCAGTCCAGCAGACCGAAGTACATGGCCAGGCTGATGATGACGCTGCCGACGCAGAAAGGGAACAGGGTGCTGGTTACGGACTGAAAGGCGTCGCTGATGACGCGGACCGGGGAAAAAGTGACGGCGTCCTGCTGGCACCGGACCAGAGCGGCGTCCAGGGGATACACCTTTGCGATGATGAAATAGATGACAGCGATGAAGCAGGCGGCAAAAAGCAGATAGGTCATAAAGACCCGGAAGGTCACCAGGCAGGCGAAGGTGGCGATGAGAGCAATCTGAGACGAGCAGGGCACCAGCATGACGAGT
>CAZGED010000159.1:0-4247 GCA_964525085.1 uncultured Senimuribacter sp. | reverse complement strand
TGTCCCAGAATGTCCGCCAGTCTGGCAATGTCGTGATCGATGGAATAGAAGGTTCGGGCGAACAGGTGGCGCAGGTTGTGGGGAAACACCTTCTTCGGATCCACGCCGGCCTCTTCACACAGGTTCTTCATCATCCGCCAGATGTTGGAGCGGTTCAGCGGATTTCCGTTCCGGGAAACGAAAATCGGGCCGGTCCGGATCTTTTGTTTTCTGATATACTTTCGCAGGAGTTTCCGCAGCTTGCCGGGAAGCAGAATGATCCTGGTTTTCCCCTTCAGCCGGATTTGGGCCTCACCGGTTTCCACTGCCTCAGCCGTGATGAACTTCAATTCCGAGACCCGGATGCCGGTGGCGCAAAGGGTCTGGATCAAAAGGGCCAGCTTTTCGTTGCCCTGATCCTTTGCCGCCGTTACCAGCTTCCCGTACTCTTCCTGGGTCAACTCCTTTTCCTGGGAGCAGTAGGCCTGCCGCTGGACCTTCAGCTGCTTCACTTTCAGCTCCGGCTGTCCCAGAAAGGTGAAGAATCCGTTCAGCGCCGCCAGCTTCGCATTGACGGTGGCCGGCTTGTACGCGTCCTTCAGCTCGTCCTTGTAGCGGATCACCGTTTCTTTGGTGATTTCCCCGGCTTCGGCGTCCTCGGCTCCTCCGGCATCGCATCCGGCGGCCCAGACCAGGAACGCGTGTACCTCCCGCCGATACTGGGCGACGGTGGCGGCGCACCGCTCCTCCATCTCCAGGTGTTCCAGGTATGCTTCGATTTTGTTCTCCATTTCCGTCTTTTTCATGACTGACTCTTCCTCCTTTACGATCGTCTTCTTCCTTTGCGTCCCGCTGTGGGTACTGCTGTCTTCATTATCTCATTTGAGACGCCGCTGAGGAATGGCTGCGGCAGGTTTTTTTCATCTTTTCCGAAACCGATACAGAAGCTGAGCCGCCGAGAACGGTTTCCCCAAAAAAAGGCAAAAAAAATAGCCCGAAGGGCGCCATTCTTCGGGTAACATTGTGTCTTTCGGGCATCAAACGCCTGTTTTCCTATTCTTTGCTTTCATCTTTTTGATTTCATCGACGGAGCGATGAGCCTTTGATGATGGCTTTGACCGGTCTGCTTACGGATTTCGCCGAACCCGGACGCGGCACGGTTCGGTCCCCACAGCATCAATCCCTCAAACATCCGATCGGAAGGATCTTAACGCCATCCTTTCTCGTGTAAGCCATATTGCCGCCGGTGATGACCAGCAGCAGATCCGGCTCCCGCAGCGGCGCCTGCCGTTCCTTTTCGTTATATTTCTGAACCAGGCGGCGTATTTCAAGCAAATGCCTGGCGCCTTCCTCTATCTCTCTGCTTCCAAGCTTACATTCGATCAACGCATATCTTCCGTCTTGTACATGCAACACCGCGTCCGCCTCCAAATCGTACCGGTCATGATAGAAAGAAAGCCTTCCTCCCAGCCGCTGGGAATAGATTTTCAAATCCCTGATACACAGCGCTTCGAAGAGGAAACCGAACGTCTTTAGGTCCATTTCCAGTCGTTCCGGTGTCAAACCTAATGCGGCAACCGCAATAGATGGGTCTACGAATTCACGTTTTCGCCCCGAACGGATCGCCGACGCTGAACGGATCGAAGGACACCATGCATCCAGGTCTTCTAACACGAATAACCGCTCCAACGCGTTTACGTAGGAATCCAGTGTCGCCATGGACATGCTTTCCTCATTGGCGGCAATATCCTTCAGAATGTTACTCTTCTTTGCCAGCGTCGATATATTTCTGGCATAAGACTTGAGAATCAGTCTGGTCCATGTGGGATTTTTCTTTATACCGTCTACAGTGGAAATATCCGCTTCGCATATATTTTCCAGGTAGTCCGCAGCGATTGCCAGCTTGGCCGTGTCGCTTTTTCTTCGCAGAGTGCCAGGCCACCCTCCCCGGCATGCCGCAAAAATCAGTTCTTCGACGGATAATCTGGACTGACAGCCGTCAATATCCATGTCTGCATCGTCAAATAGGCGTTTTAAAGAGATTTCTCCGCCGGACTCACCGGACTCAAACAGACTCATCGGATACATCTTCAGCCGCGATATTCTTCCCGTGCCAGTATGCAGAATATCTTTGTTATCGACAGAAGTGGAGCCGGTCAAGATAAAAAGTCCCTCTTCCTGTCTCTGATCCACTGCGACTCTCACTGCGTCCCATAAAACCGGAGCATCCTGCCATTCGTCAATCAGCCTTGGGTTTTCTCCTTTCAGCAGCAAAGACGGTTTTGTTTGGGCAGTAGCAAAATAGCCTTCTCTCAGATCCGGATCCTGCATCCGCAAAATGCTTTTTGCCTTTTGCTCCGCAGTTGTAGTCTTGCCGCACCATTTAGGCCCTACGATCAGGGTTGCGCCAAAGGCCTCCAGCCGCAAATCCAATTCAGTATCCACAATTCGCTCTAAATAGTTGCTCATGTTTCTCATCCTCCTAAAACCAGTATACCCTGTTTTCTCGGAAACATCAACACTGTTTTGCATTTTTGCGGCATTTTGTTTTGTGTTTTTGCGGTAATTCGTTTTGCATTTTTGCGGTGTTTTGTTTTGTGTTTTTGCGCTCATCCCTGCCACAGGCCATATAACCGCCCGAATTTCTCCCGCAGATAACCCACATAACAGGCAGGATCCGCAAAAGCAAACGGCTCGCCGCAGACCCTTTGGATCAGCGCATCCGGCTCATACAGCATCCCGTATTGATAGATGTTCTCCGTCAGCCACCGGCGCACCGGCCCAAAGTCCCCGCTCTCGCAACATCTCTCCACCACCACGTCCGCCTTCAGCGCCTCAAAGATCCGTGCCGCATAGGCCGTTCCCAAAGCATAGCTTGGAAAATAGCCGAAGTCTCCTCCCGCCCAGTGAATGTCCTGCAAGATGCCTCTGGCGTCGTCAGGAACCTGAACGCCCAGATACTCCCGGTACAGCCGGTTCCACTCCCCCGGAAGGTCCGACACCGGCAGATCGCCGCTGAAAATGGCCTTTTCCAGCTCATACCGGATCAAAATGTGCATCGGATAGGTCAGTTCGTCAGCCTCGGTCCGGATCAGGGACGGCCTGGCCACGTTGACGGCGCGGTAAAGCCCTTCCTCCGTGACCCCGGCAAACTGGGCCGGAAACAGTTCCTTCAGCCGCGGCAGCAGAAGTCCGCAGAAAGCCCGGCTCCGGCCAATGTAGTTTTCCCACAGCCGGGACTGGGACTCGTGAATCGCCGTGCTGGCGCCCTCTCCCAGCACGGAATGGGCCAGCCCGTCGCCGATGGACAGCTCGTACATGGCGTGACCGCCCTCGTGCATGACGCTGTACAGGTTGCCGGCCAGATCATCCTCCGCGTACCGGGTGGTGATACGCACGTCAAACTTGGAAAACTCCGTGGTAAACGGATGAGCGCTTTCGCCCAGCACACAGTGGCTCCGGTCCAGGCCCATGATGTCCATGATTGCCTGAGACAGGGCTTTCTGCCGCTGTACATCAAAAGGTCCTTCCATAAACGACACGTCCGGCTGCTCCGCATCCTTGAGCTTTCCGATCAAAGGGGCCAGCGCGGCTTTCAGCTCTCCGAAAAAGGCGTCCATGTTCTCCTGGTTCATGCCCCGCTCGTAGTCGTCCATCAAAACGTCATAAGCCGGCTTCTCCGGCGCGATATAGCCGGCATACCGCTTTTTCATCTCGATCAGCTGTTCCAGATGAGGAGCGAAGGCCTGAAAATCGTCGTTCTTTCTCGCTGTCTGCCAGCAGGCCGTCGCCCGGCTGGCGGCCGATTCCATGGCCATGACCTCCTCCTTGGGAACCCGGAGCAGCCGCTCCCGTTCCCGTAGCAGCTCTTCCACTTCCCTTCCGGTCTGAAAATCCAGCCGATCCTTCACCTGAGACAGCTCCCGCAGCAGCTCCCCGGTTTCCGGCGCCGTCCGCAGGCTGTATTCCTCCCCGCTGAGGAGTTCCAGCGTGTCTCCCAGATAATCCGCCCCGCCGGACGGCATCAAAGTAGAGCCGTCATAGTTGAGCAGATTCATCGCGTGTTTATAGGCCCGCAGTTTCTTTTGATGGGCCTGCAGCTGCCCGATCTTTTCTTCTATTTTCATACAGTCATCACCTCTATCGTTTTCCCCGTATACCTGCCATCGCTGAGCCAAATGCCGGAAAAAAGAAAGTTTCATCTCCATCCTCACAGGCAGATCCCGCAGATACCGGTTAGCCTGTCCGTTTTTTTATCTATATATACC
>CAZGED010000158.1:0-4307 GCA_964525085.1 uncultured Senimuribacter sp. | reverse complement strand
CGGCGGTAATGCCGGTCATAGGCTGAAACCAATGGGTGAAATGGGTCGCGCCTTTTTCCACCGCCCAGTCCTTCATGGCGTTGGCTACCACATTGGCGATATTGATGTCTAGCTTCTTTCCATTTTTGATGGTCAGCTGGACCTGTTCATAGACGTCCTTTGGCAGTCTGTCCTGCATGACGGTGTCGTTAAAGACGTTTGCGCCGAAGATGGCGGTTACCGATGTTTCACTCATTTCTGTGCACCTCACTTCTTACTATTTGGTCTTGATTCTGAATTCGTTTTTTTTGAAAAACAAAAAACGGCAGAGACGGTAAGAGAGGGATTCCCTCTTACGACGCCTTTGCCGTTAACAAATCCTATGTTGTTTTTCAATGTAGTGGATTATACGCCTGAATTTGGAAATTGTCAATGAAAAATTTATATTTTTTCGTTGTTCTTTCTTTTGTTGTTTCAGGTGTTCTCTCGCTTTTCAACAATCTCAGCCGGAGCTATCCGATAAAGTCTAAGACCGCTTTATTGAAGTTATCCGCATCCTGGAAGTGATGGGCGTGGCCGCCGTCAAAGCCGACAGCCTTGCTGTTCTGGATGTGTTCAACCAGCCACTCGCTGCTTGCCGGACTGTAAAGGGAAGGACGGGTGCCATAGGTGATCAAAGCAGGAACCGTAATCTTTCCCACAACCTCTCTGTAGTCGTTCATCATGATGGCGACCCACATGGAGATCATGACATGCGGTGTATTTTTCAATGTTTCGTTTACAACCCAAGGGATTTCATCCTGGCACGGACCGTCGCTGAACATAATCGGAACAAACGTCTTGGCAAGTGCATCCCAATTTGTTGCGATGGCGTCTAGCTGAGCCAGCGTATCCGCGCGGGTATACTTTCCGAACACCGCATGCGGCCAGTTTTCATCCGGCTCCGCCATGATCTTGGCAGACATGTCTACGATTACGACATTGGCAAGATTATCACAGCCGAATTGCTTTACATACTCGAAAATCACCTGGGCTCCCATCGACCAGCCGAGCAACGTAACATCCTTCAGCTCCAGGTAGTCGATCAGCTCCTTTACATCCTGTGCAAAGCGCGGCAGGATCAGGCCGTATTCCGTGCGGTCAGACTCTCCGTGGCCTCTCAGATCGAGGGTTACGACTTTGTGGTTTTCCGCAAAAGCCGGAACCTGTTTTTTAAAATAGTGATGGTTGCAACTCCATCCATGAATGAGTACAATCGGTTTGCCCTTTCCATGTTCTTCATAGTAGATCTTACAATGGTCACTCGTTGCAAAATAAGGCATATTCTTTTCCTCCTGTTTCTTACTCGATGGCTTTGCCATCGATCATCTTCCCCACTCTCGGTTTCATTATATTACAATGGTCCCTGTTGTCAAGACAATTTTTGAAGCATAAATCATAAGATGATAGAAAATTTCTGACAGACATATTGACAAAGATACAGAAAAATTGTAAAATAACATCATGTTTTCATGAGCAACGGCGTTCATCAGAAGCGAGGCGAGCAATCCCCTTGTTAGATGAGCGCTTTTTTATGACCTAACCCGATGAAAACGAGCGGAGAGACCGCGGCATGGCGGAACGCCAGGGAAAGGCGGCCGCCGGTGGAAGGAGAGAAGAGGAGGAGAGTTATGTATTCTTATGATGAAGTGATGACGTTTGTGGAGGAAGAAGACGTCAGATTTATACGCCTCGCATTTTGCGATATAGACGGGCGGCAGAAGAACGTATCCATCATGCCCGGCGAGCTGAAGCGGGCCTTTGAAAGCGGCATCTCCTTTGACGCTTCGGCCATCGAAGGCTTTGGTGCCCAGATCAAAAGCGATCTGTTCCTGCATCCTGACCCGTCTACGCTGGTGATTCTGCCCTGGCGGCCATCGGAAGGGCGGGTCGTCCGCATGTTCTGCGACATCAAGTACCCGGACGGAACCCAGTTTGAGCTGGACAACCGGTATATCCTGAAGCGGGCCATAGCAAAGGCTGCGGAAGAAGGCATCTCCTGCTTCTTCGGCGCGGAGTTTGAGTTTTACCTGTTCAAGACTGACGAGGACGGTAATCCAACCCTGACGCCTTACGATAACGCGGGATACTTTGACATTGCGCCGGATGACCGGGGAGAAGACATACGCAGAGAGATCTGCTTTACCCTGCTGGACATGGGGATTCAGCCGGAGGCATCCCACCACGAGGAGGGACCGGGACAGCAGGAGATCGATTTTCAGTTTTCCGACGCTCTGTCGGCGGCCGACAACGCCATTACCTTTAAAAATGTGGTCAAGACCGTGGCTATGGCAAACGGCGCCCACGCCGACTTTTATCCGAAGCCGATGGATGGCAAAAGCGGAAACGGCATGCACATCAACATTTCCGTCAAAGAGAAAAACGGCCGCGACGTGCAGAACATGTTCATGGCAGGGGTCATGGATCACATCAAAGAGATTACCATGTTCCTGAACCCGCTGAAAGAATCCTATCTGCGGTTGGGAGAAAAGAAAGCGCCGAAGTATATTACCTGGTCTCCGGAAAACCGCTCTCAGCTGGTCAGAATCCCCGCTGCAGCGCCGGAAAACCGGCGCATGGAGATCCGTTCTCCGGATACCACGGCCAATCCGTATTACGCCTATGCCCTTTTGATCTGGGCCGGCATGGACGGCATCCGGCGAAACCTGGAGCCGCCTGCGCCGACCAACGTGAACCTGTTTTTGGCCGACGATGAGGTGACGTCGCAGTTAGAACGGCTGCCGCAGTCCCTGGACGCGGCCAGAGAAGCGGCAAAGCACAGCAGGATCGTCAGGGAGTGCCTGCCGGAGCAACTGATCAAAACCCTGAAGCTGTAGTCAATGACTTGGACCGATATCATTCTGCAGAAAGGAAGTGAGAGCCGATGATAACCGAACGACGGCAATTCAGTGCGCTGGTCGTGTCGAAATCCGAAAAGACTGCGGACGCCCTGTCGACGGTTTTGAAGGCCAACGCATTTTCAAAGGTTCTCCGGACGGACAGCGCGGGAGCGGCAAGGCGCTGGATCCTGAAGCAGCCTGTAGATGTGGCGGTCATCAACACACCGCTGGCGGACGACTTCGGTACCCGGCTGGCCATGGACCTTTCCGAAAAAAATATGGGTGTGCTGGTCTTTGTAAAAAAAGACATCTACGACCCGGTCTCATATAAACTGGAGGAATACGGCATCGTGACGCTGCCCAAGCCGGTGGAACGGGCGGCCCTGAACCAGTCTCTGAGGATGCTGAAGGCGATGGGCGTGAAGCTGGCGAAGCTGGAGGCCCAGAGATCCTCTCTGGAAAGCAAGATGCGGGAGATTCGTCTGGTCAACCGGGCCAAATGGCTTTTGATCTCCCACCTTTTTATGAGCGAGGAGGAGGCACACCGGTACATAGAGAAGGAAGCCATGGACGCCTGCGTGAAGAAGAGCGAAATCGCAGAAAATATTATTAAGATGTACGAGGTTTGAAATATGAAAGGAAATCAACAGAACCTGTACCTGCCCCAGATGGAACACGACGCCTGCGGCATCGGTGCAGTGGTAAATATAGACGGAAGACAGAGCCACAAGGTCGTGGATCACGCCCTGTCCATCGTGGAAAAGCTGGAACACCGGGCGGGAAAGGATGCTGCCGGAGAGACCGGAGACGGCGTCGGCATCATGACCCAAATCCCTCATCGGTTCTTTTCCAAAGCCGCGGCGGCTTTGGGCATAGAGCTGGGAGGACCCCGCACTTACGGCGTCGGCATGTTTTTCTTTCCCCAGAACACGTTAGCCCTTGCGCAGGCTAAAAAGATGATGGAAATCATCGCGGCCAAGGAAGGCGTAACCCTTCTGGGATGGAGGAAGGTGCCGACAGCGAGAGACGTTCTGGGGCAAAGGGCGGCGGACTGCATGCCGCAGATCCAGCAGTGCTTTCTCCAGCGCCCGGCCGGAACAGCCGAAGGGCTGGATTTCGACCGGAAGCTGTATATCATCCGAAGAATCTTTGAACAGAGCAACGACAATACCTATGTGGCGTCCCTGTCATCCAGGACGATCGTATATAAGGGAATGTTTTTGGTAAACCAGCTGCGCCAGTTTTATCTGGATCTGCAGGATCCGGACTATGAAAGCGCGCTGGCTCTGGTACACTCCCGCTTTTCCACCAACACCAACCCCAGCTGGGAGCGGGCCCATCCCAACCGGTTCATCCTGCACAACGGTGAGATCAACACCATCCGTGGAAACGTGGACAGAATGCTGGCCAGAGAGGAGACCATGGAGAGTCCGTACCTGGCCGACGATA
>CAZGED010000157.1:0-4411 GCA_964525085.1 uncultured Senimuribacter sp. | reverse complement strand
CGGGCGGCTGGAAATTTCCCGGCGGTAAAATAGAGGCGGGCGAAAGTCCGCAGGAGGCGTTGGTCCGCGAGATCAAAGAAGAACTGGATATGGACATCAAAGCAGGATCTTTGATCGATACGGTGGAATACGATTATCCGAGCTTTCACCTGTCCATGGACTGCTTTTTTGCTTCCATCGTGCAGGGGACGCCTGTGCTGAAGGAGCACGAAGCGGCAAAGTGGCTGACCCGGGATGCTCTGGACAGCGTGGACTGGCTTCCGGCTGACCAGGGCTTGATCGACAAGCTGCGGGAGATGGAATGGACGCAGGCCTGAGGCGGTGGTGCGGGCAAAGCTGTCTGTTGAAGAAATCGCGCAGCTATTTTTGACACATTCACAAGGCAGTGAAACGTTGAACGAGGCTTATGAAAAGAAGTTTCACAGGCAGTTGGATGAGGAATCTGTAAACACGAAAGTCAAATTCTTTGTAAAACCATAAAAAACCAAATGCCGGAGTGGCTGCAGATTGCGAACAATACAATGATCCTGATCGGCCGGCCCCCTTTTGATAGAGGTGCTGAACTGGCGGAATAATGCAGCGACAAAATGCGAACGATCATGGGAATCCTGCATCTGCCAACATTCCGAACAACCTGCCGTTTTATTCCGAATAAAGCGTTGATTTTATTCGGAACTTCGAGTACAATAAAATCAGAACTAAAATCTGCAGGTGATTGGGAGGTATTTTTATGGACCGGTTTATCAAGACGCGGGAAGCTGCGCAGCGGTGGGGAATTTCTTCCCGCAGGGTCAATATACTCTGCAAGACGGGAAGGATTCCCGGCGCGTACAAAGAAGGAAAGCAGTGGTTTATTCCTTTTGACGCGGAGAAGCCTGCGGACCAGCGGCTAAAGAAGGATAAGGCCGCTGTAAATTGCGCTTCCATAGGCTGTACTGATGCTGGCTGCTATACTGCCGCAGACCTTGGTTTACTGCTGCGGGAAGGAACACCGGGGAAAAAGCTCCCTTTGCCCATCGGGATTTCTGACTATCGAAAAGCGTCCACTCAGTATTATTACGTGGATAAGACGCTGCTGATCCGCGATTTTATCGATGAGCGGCCCCAAGTTTCTCTGTTTACCCGGCCCCGCCGTTTTGGAAAAACGCTGAACATGGACATGCTGCGGGTTTTCTTTGAGATATCTGACGAGGACACTTCTGTGTATTTCCGCGACAAGAAAATCTGGGCGTGCGGACGGGCATATCAAATACATCAGGGAAAGTATCCGGTGATCTATGTGACCTTTAAGGATGTGAAGTGCGAGACCTGGGAGGCAGCTTACGACCTGATTTCAAAGATTTTGAGAAACGAATTTGAGAGGCACAGCGAGCTTTTGGAAAGCGCACGCGTCAGCGCCTACGAAAAGAAATATATTGCTGGCATTTTGGACGGGGAGGGAAACGAAAACGATTTCGGAATGGCTTTTCTGAATCTTTCGAGGATGCTCCACATCCATTACGGAATTGCGCCGGTTATCATCATCGACGAATACGATACGCCTATTCAGCAGGGCCACATGAAGGGCTACTATGATGAGGTAATAGGATTCATGCGCACCCTGTTTTCTGGAGGGCTCAAGGACAATCCTCATTTGTCCTACGGGTTTTTGACCGGGATTTTGCGGGTGGCAAAGGAGAGTATTTTCAGCGGGCTCAACAATCTGAAAATCAATTCTGTTCTCGACCGCCGCTACAGTGAATATTTCGGGTTCACCTCTGCTGAGGTACAGGCCATGGCGGCTTACTACGGCGCTGCCGAAAGGTACGATGAGATCTGTCAGTGGTATGACGGCTATCGATTTGGCGATACGGACATCTTCAATCCGTGGTCCGTAATCGGGTATTTCAATAACGACTGCGTGCCCCGGGCTTTCTGGCAGTCAACCGGCAGTAATGATATCGTAGGTGAAATCCTGTCTTCCGCAACAAAGGAGACCATGGCCAGGCTGGAATCTCTGATGCGGGGGCAGTCCATTGTTACCCATATTGATACCAGCGTGATTTATCCGCAGATACAGAAGCAGCCGTCTTCTATCTACAGTTTTCTGCTGGTTACCGGTTATCTGAAAGCTGTGACATGGGAACAGACCTTTGGCGGGGACTACATGTGTGAGGTGGCTATGCCTAACAAAGAGATTTCCTATGTCTACAGCAAAGAAATCCTTTCGCGGCTGGAAAGCGTAATTCCGGCTTCAGCTGCAATTGCCATTCAGGAAGCGATCTATATCATGGATGTTCCTGCCCTGCAAAAGCGGCTTGCGGACTTTCTGATGGAGACCATCAGTTTTCACGACGCAGCCAGCGAGGCATTTTATCACGGCCTTGTTCTGGGGCTTTGCGCCATGCTTGACAACCGGTACCGTATCACCTCAAACAGGGAAGCCGGAAAAAGACGTTTTGATATTCAGCTGTTTCCGCTGAATCAGAAGCTGCCGGGCATTTTGCTGGAGCTGAAATCCGGCAAAGACTGCACAGACAAGCAGCTTTCGGCCCTTGCAAAGAAGGCGCTGCGCCAGCTCGATCAGCGTCAGTATGATGTAGAACTGAAAGGCAGCGGCATAAAAACGCTGCTGAAATATGGCATTGCCTTTTGCGGCAAGGAGGTCTGCATTGAGGCAGCGGTTGAAGAAGGCGGCCGGTAAGGCAGAAAACCAAGCAAACCTGGCACCTTCACGCCGCAAACCGCTTGCCAGTACTTCTTTCTACATGCTATACTTTGCTCAAAGATATCGAATATCGATACGATATTCGATATGCGCCGGATGGACCGAAAAAGACCAATGCTCCAGAAAAAAGGACCATAGAAACCGTATGAACCCGAACGGACGAACCAGAAAGGACAAACTAGAATGGACGAGCCCAAGCAGCCGAACCCGAAGATCCGGATGTACTGAACCAATCGGATAGAGCCAATGTATCAGAGGCAAGGAGGTGATGCCTATGCCGCGGGAAAAATTTAAAACGCTGACGGAGCAGATGTACTACGTGCTGTTGGCGCTGCAGCAGGAGCAGTGCGGCGTGGACATCATGGAATCGGTCCGGCAGATGACCGATGGGCGTATCCGGCTGGGACCCGGAACCCTGTACACCCTGCTGGGGGATTTTCAGAGAGCGGGGCTCATCGAGGAAACCGGGGAAAGCGGGAGCTCCGGCGGCAAGCGGGTCTATCGCATCGCGGCCCCGGGAAGAGCTGTTGAACCGGGAACACCGGCGGCATCTGTTGCTGATAGAGGACTTTTTCTGTTGATGCCGGCTTCTGCTTAATGCCGCTTCCTGCCGCGGTTCGCCCAGGGGCTCTTCCTTAAAAACGAAGGCCGTTGATCACCTGCTCGCACAGCAGCAGGCCGCCGGACAGACCGAGATGGGTTTTGGGGACCACGTCAGTATAACCCAGAGACGGCAGACTGATCTCCACGCCGCTGAAGCTGTGATGGCGGGCCTTCAGCTGGGCTATGATGTTTCCGTCAGCGAAGACCAGTTCCGCATCCGTCCTCAACACGTCCTTCTCCAGAGCGCCGGCCATACCTGCGGCTTCCAGAAGCCGCTGCAGCTGCTGGAAGGCTGGACTGCCGCTCTCCGCGGAATCCAGCACGTTGATGCTGTCGGCCACCATGCCGAAGTATTGGATCAGGCATCTTGCGTAGCCGAGGCATTGGCTGGCGGTTCCGTGGACAGCGAATTTCGCCCCCTTGGGCAGGCCGCTCAGGGAATTGAGCCTGGACAGATAGATATAGGAGCGGGCACGGGATTTTTCGCTTTCCGTGATCAAAGGAGCCGGATCCGTCCCCAGCGCTCCGCAGATCTGAGCCGCCAACTCTTCCGTTTGCCGGAAGCCGATGGGAAGGCCGTCGCAGACGATATACGGCGTGCCGAACCGCTCTTTCAGGGCTTTGGCCGCAGCCATGCCGTAGGCTGAATCGACCACCAGGTTCAGGCTGGCCTCATGAAGCCGCCCTATTTCGTCCAGGGAGCAGTTGCAGCAAAGGGCGCATCCCGGCTCCGCGCCGCAGAGTCTCAACAGTCTCTCCAGCTCCAGAAGGTCTCCCTGATAGTATTTGTGGAAGATGCTCAGCCCCAGCAGATTGACTTTCTTTCCGGACGGGGCAGGGTTTCCTGACAAAGCAGGGTTTCCTGACAAGGATTTTGCCGCCTGGGATGTGGCCGCCGGCGCTTTTGCCGTGAGCTTTGCTGTTCCGGACGCAGAACCCGGCGCTTCGGCCGCGGGAGGCGCCGCTGAAAAGGCGTCGATAAGTCTGGCCGTCAGGGCGCTGTACCCGTCCCAAATGTGGTGGGAATAGCCGGGCGTCTCTATGGTGAGGATCGGCCGGCCGTCGGCTTCCGCGTCGGCGATCTTCCGCAGGTCGTCGCCC
>CAZGED010000156.1:2756-4424 GCA_964525085.1 uncultured Senimuribacter sp. | reverse complement strand
CGCGAACGTCTGGCGGCGGGCGCGAACGTCTGGCGGCGGGCGCGAACATCTGGCGGCGGGCGCGAACATCTGGCGGCGGGCGAACCCGCATTTTCGTACATTTGTCAATTGCGGAAGCTTTTTCTTCACTTCTGGCGCTCTTTTTCCCGCACTTCGATGAAAAAAACGATTGCGGAAGCCTTCTTGCCGTTTCCGCAATCCAATTCTTCCGCAACGGATAACTTTCACCGATTGCGGAAGAATTATGTTCTTCGATCCGAGAGGAATCCTTCCGCATTCGACCTTTTTTGAAAGATGCGGGAGATTCCGCCTCATGCCAGCAATCAAATCCTTCCGCATCCGACCTTTTTTGAAAGATGCGGGAAAATTCGCTCAAGATCGTCGGTCAAATCCTCCCGCAGCGGCTTATTATCTGGTATTACGCCCGTTTTGACGCAGGCCGTTCATCCAAACGCTTCCGCAGACGAAGCAAATTGAGATTTGCGGGGAATTATTGTTTTCGGTAAAACGGCAGAAGGTGTTCCCGAATCATTTTATCGATATACAGACTGCTGCAGTTTCCGCATAGATCGTCCTGGGTGATGATCAGATTTCTCCCGATCAGGAAATTGTGCTTCTGGTATGTATGCAGCTTATAAGCGTTATGAATACAGTAGTCCGGGTCATTTAGCATCCCCAGATGCTCCCATATTTTCCACTGGCCATCAGGCAGGTGAAATGTAAAATCCGGCTCAAAATAGACGCCTCTTTCATCAGCATAGGGAAACCTCTTCTCATATTCAAACGGAATTCCATAGCCGGTCAGGGCATTGGTTATAATCACTTCTGACTTTGACCTGACCAGTAGGCCGCAGATCGTCTCGTGAATATGCTTTTGGGGGTCAAAACAATGTTGCACCGGAAGTCCCTGTCCATTTTTCGTCTTTTCTTGCCCTACCATCAAAGCGGCTTTCTCATAGCATCCGGCCGCGGTTTCCAAAATGTCCTCATAGTCGTTGCTGACATAGTTCTTCCGTATTTTCTCCAGAGTGAAGATATTCTTTTCCGCACGTTTACAAGTCTCCCGTGCAATCTTTTTTCGCAAAAGATCTTCTATCATATTGAAATCTTCCGTGATATTTTGCTCGAAAGATCTCCCCCTGGCAGAGTCTCCCTGATAGAAGGACACGCCTCTTTTCCTTGATCTGGTTTTCAAATACCCTTTCGGCGCCCGGGCCAATTGCTTTTCACTCTGAGACATCAGTTTTTTCTGGCGGTCCAGTTCTTCTTCAACGATTTCTAAAAAGCGGTTCATGATTTTCTCCCTATTTTTCCCTTGTATTTTTTAGCAAAACTATATCATACATTTGAAAGAAATTCAAGCTTATTTTAACAATTATTGCATAAATTTTTTCCATTTAAGGGTGGTTCCGTACCCCTGACCCACCGGCATGCAGCAGGCATTCAGCAGACATCCAGCGGACATCCACCGGCATGCAGCAGGCATTCAGCAGACATCCAGCGGACATCCACCGGCATCCAGCAGGCATTCGGCCAGCATTGGTAGCCTCTTGCCGGCAGACCCTTGACACTTTGCTGAAATCGTGCGAGAATACTGTTATACGCAAGAAGGACGGAGGATTTGATGAAACAGAACGCGAATCAGAAAACGGACCAAAAAACAGAGCA
>CAZGED010000156.1:0-2656 GCA_964525085.1 uncultured Senimuribacter sp. | reverse complement strand
ACGGACCAAAAAACAGAGCAGAACACAGACCAAGAAACAGACCAGAAAACAAATCAGGAAACAGGCCAGAAGATAGTCCGGAAAGCAGGCCGGGACACGAATCAGCTGACGGGTCAGCCGAAAGACCCTCTTCAATTTTACTCGGTTTTAGGCCTGGTCATTATCGGATTTTCCTGGGGCTTCGGTTTTGTTGCGCTGGACTGGTGTGAGCGGATCCCGGGGTTTATGATCATGGCCATCCGTTTTGCCATGGCGACGATCCTTCTGGCGGTGCTCTTCTGGAAACACCTGAAAAAGATAAACAAGGCGCTGATCAAAGCCGGTGTTATCATAGGCATCTTCATGTTCCTATGCTACGCCTGTTCCAGCTTTGGCATCCGCTTTACCACCACATCGCGAACGGCATTTTTCAGCTGTCTGGGCGCCATCTGCGTGCCGATGCTCAACTTTGTTGTCTTTAGAACCAGGATGACCCGCAAAGCCGTTTTCTGTGTTCTGGTGTGCGTCGTCGGCATTTATGCGATCTCCATGGGAGGAACTGCGGACTTGGGGTTTAACTTTGGCGACCTGCTCTGTCTCCTGGCTTCCCTCTTCGGAGCAGCTCAGATCATCGCCGTGGAGCGCCTCGGCAGAGATTATGACATCTTCACTCTGACCATCGTAGAACTTTTCACGATTACGATCCTCTCGATCCTGATGTCCCTCATCAACGGTGAAACCTATCCCGGCAGCATTACGCCTCGGGAAATCGGTTCCCTGATCTTCATCGGCGTCGTCTGTTCCGCCCTCTGTTTCGTGCTGCAAATGGCAAGTCAAAAGCATGTGCCCGCCAACCGCGCTTGCCTGATCCTGACATTGGAGCCGGTCGTAGGTGCGGCCGCTTCCGTCTGGCTCCTTGGTGACGTGCTGGGCGTCTCCGGCATCTTGGGCGGCGTACTCATCGTGGCCAGCATCATCGTCTCAGAAACCTCCGCCCAATGACAAAACCCGCCTGCCGGCGGGTTTTGCGGTTTTTTCTATAGGTTATTGATTCGGCTTCCATGAGCTCTTCAGATCCACGATCCGGTTGAACACCTTTTCCGTATCCGTGGTCAGCTTGCTGTCGGCGATGTAGTAGCCGTGGCGGAAGAACTGGAACCGCTCTCCCGGCTTTGCCTCGGCCAGGGAAGGCTCCGCGTAGCCCCAGGTTTCCTCTACGGAATCCGGGTTCAGGACGTACTTGCCCTCGTTCTCCTCGTCCGGGATCATCAGATATCCGTAGTTCCTGATCTTTACCTTCACTGCGGTCTTCGCATCGACAAAGTGAATGGTCCCTTTGACCTTGCGTCCTGCAAAACCGCTGCCGCTTCTGGTCTGCGGGTCATAGGTGCAGAGCAGCTCTTTGATGGAGCCGTCCTCGTTCTTGACCACTTCCTCGCATTTGATGAAATAGGCGCCCTTGAAGCGGACCTCGTTGCCGGGGAACAGGCGGAAATATTTCTTCACCGGAACCTCCATGAAGTCAGCTCCGTCTACGTACAGCTCTCTGGAGAACGGAATCTGTCTGGTCCCCATCTCCGGCACTTCCTTGTTGTTTTCCAGCTCGATCATCTCGCTCTGTCCTTCCGGATAGTTGGTGATGACCACTTTGATCGGATTCTCGATGACGTTGCGGCTCTCCACTTTGGTCTTCAGGTCTTCTCTGACGCAATGCTCCAGCAGAGAAACCTCCACGGTGCTGTTGGCCTTCGCCACGCCGATCCTCTCACAGAAGTCCCGGATGGACGCCGGCGTATAGCCTCTCCGTCTCAGGCCGGCGATGGTCGGCATTCTAGGGTCGTCCCAGCCGTCCACAACACCGTCCTCCACAAAGCCTCTCAGGTATCTCTTGCTCATGACCGTGTTGGTCAGGTTCAGTCTGGCGAACTCGATCTGCTGCGGCGGGTTCTCCCACCAGCCAACCTCCCGGAGCACCCAATCGTACAGCGGTCTATGATCCTCAAACTCCAGCGAACACAGGGAATGGGTAACGCCTTCGATGGCGTCCTCGATCGGATGCGCGAAATCGTACATCGGATAGATGCACCACTTGTCGCCGGTATTGTGATGAGGCGGGTTGTGGGCGATCCGGTAGATGACAGGATCCCTCATATTGATATTCGGAGAAGCCATGTCGATCTTGGCGCGAAGCACCCGCTCCCCGTCAGCGTATTTTCCGGCTTTCATTTCCTCAAACAGCTGCAGGTTTTCCTCCACGGTCTGGTTCCTGCAAGGGCTTTCTTTCCCCGGCTCCTTCAAGGTGCCGCGGTACTCTTTGATCTGCTCGGCGGTGAGGCTGCAGACGTAAGCCTTGCCTTTTTTGATCAATTCCACGGCCGCTTCGTACATCTTATCAAAATAGTCCGACGCCCAGAGCAGCTTATCCCACTGAAAGCCCAGCCAGCGGATGTCCTCCTCGATAGCGTCCACGTACTCCACATCCTCTTTGACCGGATTGGTATCGTCATATCTCAGGTTGCAGCAGCCATGGTACTTCTCCGCCGTACCGAAGTTGATGCAGATGGCCTTGGCGTGGCCGATGTGCAGGTAGCCGTTAGGCTCCGGCGGAAACCGGGTGTACACCTTATCGCCGTTCTTGCCCGACGCCAGATCCTTGTCGATGATGCTATGAATGAAA
>CAZGED010000155.1:0-4461 GCA_964525085.1 uncultured Senimuribacter sp. | reverse complement strand
TCCATGTGTCATCATGTTCATGGCGCCGATACGAAGCATGGTTCTGTCCATATCGAATCCGTGGAACATATGGTTCATAAAATGATCTTTCCTGCCTTTATCATAGAAGATCTCCTCTTTTTTGTTCGCCCGTAAATATTCCCCTGCCTCTACGAGGAAGCCGGCCGTACCGCAGCTCGGATCACAGATCACATCATCTGCCCTTGGCTCCATCAGCTCTACCATCATTTTGATAATATGGCGAGGTGTTCTGAACTGACCGTTGACACCAGCTGTTGACAATTTAGAAAGCAGGTACTCATACACGTCCCCCCTCGCATCCGTCTCCTGTAGTTTTTCCATCTGCGCGTATAAATCGTCCATGGCGTCAACTACCTTTGACAGCATCAAAGGCGTAGGCAGTTTAAAAATCGCGTCGTCCATGTATTTTGAATATGCGCTTTCCTTGTTCGCATGAAGATTTTTTATAAACGGAAATACCATTTCCTGCATGACAGCATACATTCGGTCAGCTGGATAATCCCTGAATACAGACCATTTCAGCTGGGTTCCGTCAATGATCCTTTCACCGATCTTCACTTCCTTCGCGAACACGCTCTCGTACGGTAAACCGAGCATGGCGCTTTCCTTTGCGTGAACATTATCAGCGTCATCCAAATCGTGAATAAACATCAGATAGGTCATCTGCTCAATGACATCCAAAGGGTTCGTCAACCCGCCTGTCCAAAATATTTCCCATAAACTATCAATTCTGTTTTTTAATTCTCCGGTAATCATATCTTACTTCTCCTTATCCCAGTTCCATTTATATCTGGTATAGCGGCCATTTCCAATTTTGATAATTTTCTCTACCTTAACCAAATCGGTCAATGTCCTTTGAACTGTGGTCAAACTGATGTCTGCTGCCTTTTCTGCGATTTCTTTCTTTGTCAGCGTTCCCAAATGGTTCTTAATCAGTTCTTCGATCCTGTCTGGCTTAGACACCTTCTTTTCTTTAATCATTTGTGTTCTGTCAAAAAATTCTCTGTAGGCAGCAGTGATAATGCTAAGCATATATTTTACGAATGGCGCATAATCATTTTCGCCTTCTGCCCATTTTTGTGATGAATCCTGTAATGCATCGTAGTACTGATCCTTTGTTCTCTCTGTCAGTTTTTCTAAGCTGATGTATTTTCCAACGATATAGTCATTCTGATACAACAAGAGTAATGTCAGCAGCCTGCTCATTCTTCCGTTTCCGTCATTGAACGGGTGGATACAGAGGAAATCTAAGATAAACATGGGTATAATCAGCAAAGGATCTGCATCATCTCTGCGAATCGCCTCATTATATGCCTTGCACAAATGAATGATCGCTTCCGGCGTTTCCCAAGCTGGCAATGGTTCAAAACGAACAAGTTTATTTCCCTTTTCATCCACTTCTTCGATGAAATTATCTGTAGTTTTAAATTTACCGCCATTCGAAGAATTCTCAAATTTATATAAATCTCTGTGAAGTTGCAGGATAAAAGTATCTTTAATTGGAATATGTTCATAGCTTCCATGGATTAAATTCAGCACATCTCTATATCCTGCGATTTCACACTCATTTCGTGTCCGTGGCATGGTCTTATCCATGACAATCTTTTTCAGGCGATCATCCGAAGTATAGATACCTTCGATCTTATTAGAACTTTCTGTGCTTTGAATCTTCGCCATTTCTACAAGATTCTCCAGTACATCTGCATATCGCTCAGCGATTAATCGTTGTCCCCCTTTATATTCATGAATCGCGGTGAGGTACCTGACAATCTCTGGTGTCAGCAGTTCTTCCCATTTTTTTGTATAATCAAATTCCCTCATTCCAATGTCCTCATTTCATTTCCAATTACGTCATGTGCAACGTTTTGACTTAGTTACATTGTATATTATAACTTCGTCATTTGCAAGTTCAACTTCGTCATTTTTTCAAAAATGACGAAGTTGAACCATTTTGACGTACTTAAAAATTAAACCCTACAGCCAGTCACCGTACTCCGTGTCATAGGCATCATCATAGTCGTCATCGCCCGGATCATACGGTGGATCGTAGCGGGTGGTCCCTGTGGTCTTCAGCCACGTCAGCCGGACGCCGGCCTTGACCCCCAGGCACTTGTTCTTAAAATTGGTCTTGTTGAACTTCAAACCCGTGTATTTCTTGGTTTCGCGGGAGGACGCAAGCATCGCGCAGACCTTCTCCGCATAGCCCCAGCACTCCCCGCTGCCGCAGTCGCAGGCATCGCGCAGACTACCAGCAGCGCTGACAGCAAAACGGCTGCAATTTTCTTTCTCATCGTTCTCTTCTATGATTTTGCCGACTACAGATGCTTCTCGCACAGTCCGGCAATGGTACAGTTCTCGCAGTCCGGCTTTCTTGCCACGCAGCAGTTACGGCCGTGGAAGATCAAAGAGTGATGGGTCCGGGACCAGCGGTCCTCCGGAAGACATTCCATCAAAGCGAGCTCCGTCTTCAGCACATCTTTCTCGCTGACCAGGCCGATTCGGTTGGCAACCCGGAACACGTGGGTATCCACGGCGATTCTTTGATGGCCGAAACCTACGGACAGCACCACGTTGGCGGTCTTTCTTCCGACCCCCGGCAGCGCCACCAGCTTGTCATAATCCTCCGGCACCTGGCCGTCGTAACACTCCGCCAAAACCTTTGCCATGCCGACGATGTTCTTCGACTTCGTTTTGTACATGCCGATCCTTTTAATATACTGACTGACCTCCTCCGGGTCGGCAGCCGCAAGGGCAAAGGCATCAGGATAAGCCTCAAAGAGCGCCGGCGTCACCTGATTGACACTCTTGTCCGTAGTCTGGGCCGACAAGGCCACTGCCACGATCAGCTGAAATACGTTCTGGTGATGAAGGGCGCATTCCGCGTCCGGATACGTATCCTCCAGCACATCTAAAATTTTTTCTATTGTTTCTTTCTTCATGTCTAAAATTATACAAAAAAATTTCTATTTTTACAACCTCCCTTCTCTTGACAAAAGAAAAACATACCAATATAATTGTATAGATCCAAGAGCAGGAGGGAAATCATGTCTATTATACAATACCTAGAGGATGGCAAAACCGGCAATCAGCCTTTGTCCACCAACCTGTACGCAGAGCTACAGGAGGATATCCTGACAGGAAAGCTCCGGCCAGGTGAAAAACTGACAGAGCAAAAGATCTGCAACGAATACAAAGTCAGCCGTATTCCTGTCCGAGAAGCGCTGCATCAGCTGGAAATGGACGGACTCATAGAAAAGATCCCAAACCGGGGCGCTTTTGTGCTGGGACTGTCCGACCAGGATATTCAGGATATGCAGGTGCTCCGCGCCGCCTACGAGATTCAGGCGGTCAGGTGGGCCATTGAGCGCATTACAGAAGAAGAGCGCAGTGAAATGGATGAAACCTTTCAGTTCATGGAATTCTACACCATGAAAAACGATATCAACAAGATGCAGAGCATCAACGCGGCTTTTCATCAGATCATATATGCCGCTTCCCATAACCGGATACTGCAGCAGCAGCTGACCAACTACCAGACTTATCTGAAATACTGCAACCCTTCCAACTTCTACGCGCCGGATTACTTAGCCGTGGTGCTGGAAGAACACCGTGCCATCTACCACGCCTTTATCGCAGGCGATGTAGAAGGCGGCGCACTGGCCATGGCGACCCACATGGAAAACGCCCTCAGTAGGAAGTTTAAATAGCAGAACCGGCTTTCTGCCGTCAATTTCCGGCCGTGGATTTCCACGGTCTGTTTTTTTTGCAGCCAGCCCGCTCCATGAATTAAAATTCCTCTCGTTTTATCCCGTTTCCGCACCTTTTCTCATCAAGCGAGCCCGTCAAGCGCATTTCTGTGCTTGACGGGCTCGCCCATATCCATACTCTTCTCTATTTTGTCGTAAAGATCAGCTTCTCTCCGTCGGAATCCATGACGACAGTATCTCCGTCGACGATGTCCCCTTTGATCAGCTTTGAGGCCAGGGCGGTTTCCACGTTCTTCTGCAGATACCGTTTGACCGGCCGCGCACCGTAGTTCGGATCGTAGGATTCCCGCGCGATGAACTTCCTGCCCTTGTCGGTCAGCTCCAGCTTGATGTCCCGCTCCGCGAGACGACGCTCCAGGCCCTTCAGGGAAAGCTGGATGATCTGGATGATCTGCGCTTCCGTCAGTGGGCTGAAGACCACGATATCGTCGATACGGTTGAGGAATTCAGGCCGGAAGTAGTTTTTCAGCTGGTTCTCCACCGCTTCCTTTGTCGCCGGATCGATGGTGCCGTCGGCTTTGATGTTGTCGATCAGCTGGCTGCTGCCGATGTTGGAGGTCATGATAACCACGGTGTTCTTGAAATCCACCGTGCGCCCCTGATTGTCCGTCAGACGGCCGTCGTCCAGCAGCTGCAGTAAAATGTTGAACACGTCCGGATGGGCCTTTTCGAT
>CAZGED010000154.1:0-4541 GCA_964525085.1 uncultured Senimuribacter sp. | reverse complement strand
ACCAGTTCTTTGTCGGCCTGTCCCTTCATGTAGCACAGGGCTACGTCGGTGCGTGATTTTTCTCCGATGGCGAAGTTTTTGAAGATCAGGCGGCTGTCCCGGATGCGGCGGCGGATCAGACCCAGGTTGTCCATGAAGTTTTCTGTAAAGCCGTCCTTGGCGCCCCGCAGAGTCTTTTCTTTTTCCGGCTCCTCAACACTGCGCTGGGGGTAGCTGCGGACGTCGGCGACGATGACCTTGTCCAGGCCGTCCAGGACGATGGGACAAAGGCCGGAAAACAGGAACTTCAGAATGGTTCCCAGGTCGGTTTCCGCTGTGCTCTTGATAAACGGGAACAGAGTATCCAAAAAATGATCTGCGTTTTGCACCTCCGCCATTCGCTCCTCCGGCACAGCCATGAGGAAGTTGAACAGCAGCTGCAGCTGCTGGCCGTCGGAGAGGCCGTCCACGTAGTAGAGCATGCCCTGTCTGCCGCCGATCTTCACCGGGCGCGCGTCCAGATCAAAAGACTCGCCCAGGGGCAGCCGCTCCGAAAGGGCCCGCAGATAATATTGATATTTGTTGGTGCTCATAGAAACCTCCTGAGATCTTTTGTTTTTTGTTGTGCCTGATTTTTGCCAAACTGCCCGGCGCCGCCACTGCCCGCGCGCCCGCTTTGATCATATGATAAATATATTTTGCCAAAACCCTTGAAATCTATACGCGCCAGCAGGTATAATAATATGGACTATGGAATTTGAGAATAACGGAGGTTTTGATAAATGGATTACGAAGCATTAGCGGAGCTGCTTTTCCCGCAGATCGATAAAACGCCGGAGGATTATTATGCCATGTATCCGCAGAGGGAACTGCCGGAGGGAGCCATGGTGACCAGAATGGGACCGAGCCCGACCGGATTCATCCATCTGGGAAATCTTTACGGCGCGTTTGTGGACGAGCGTCTGGCCCATCAGAGCGGCGGAAAATTCTTCCTGCGCATTGAGGACACTGATGACAAGCGCCTCGTGGAGGGCGCGGTGGATATCATCATCAACAGTCTGCGGTTCTTCGGCATCAGCTTTGACGAAGGCGCGGGCCTCGACGGCGAAACCGGCGCATATGGGCCGTACACCCAGAGCCATCGTGGAGAGATCTACCAGTGCTTTGCCAAGAAGCTGGTGGCTGAGGGCAAGGCATACCCGTGCTTTTTGACCGAAGAGGAGATCGCGGAGATCCGGGCGGGCCAGGAAGCGGAGAAGGCCAATCCGGGCATCTACGGCGATTACGCAAAGTCCAGGGAGTTGTCCTTTGATGAGATCAAAGAGCGTCTGTCAAAGGGAGAGTCATACGTCGTCAGGCTGCGGTCGGAAGGCAATCCCGACCAGGGCGGCGAGCATGTCCGCAAGATCCACGTCCGCGACGCCATAAGAGGCGTGCTGGAGATGCCTGAAAATTTCCAGGACGTGGTCATTCTGAAGGCGACCGGTATCCCGACTTACCACTTTGCCCATGTGGTGGACGATCACCTTATGGGAACCACCCATGTGGTCAGAGGCGCGGAGTGGCTGCCGTCTCTGCCGATCCACGTGGAGCTGTTCGAGAAGCTGGGCTGGGAGCCTCCGATTTACTGTCATACGGCACAGCTGATGAAGCTGGACGAGGAGGGCAACAAGAGAAAGCTGTCCAAGAGAAAGGATCCGGAGCTGTCCCTGGATTACTATAGAAATGAGGGCTACCATCCGGCGGCGGTACGAGAGTACCTGCTGACCATTTTGAACTCCAATTTCGAGGAATGGAGAATGGAGAATCCGGACGCGGATATCGACCAGTTCCGGTTCACCACAGAGAAGATGAGCAATTCCGGCGCCCTCTTTGATCTGAACAAACTCAACGATATCAGCAAAGATGTGCTGCTGCGCATTCCGGCCGCGGACCTTTACGATTTCCTGAAGGGCTGGGCAGAAGAATTCCGGCCGGAGATCCTGCATATCTTTGACGACCGGACCTATTTGGAAAAGATACTGGATCTGGGAAGGAACGACAAGAAGCCTCGGAAGGATTTCATTTATGCACAGCAGATGGTGGAATTCATCAGCTATTTCTTCGACGACATGTTTCAGGTGGAGGATGCCATGCCCGCCGAAGTGCCGGCAGAGGACGTGGCTGTAATCCTGCAGAAGTATCTGGAAGGCTACGATCACAGCGACGACCAAAGCCAGTGGTTCGACAAAATCAGGGCTATCGCGGTGGAACTGGGCTATGCCGCGAAGCCGAAGGATTTCAAAAAACATCCTGAGGAATATAAAGGCCACGTAGGTCACGTCAGCACTGTGATCCGTATCGCCCTCATGGGCCGGGCCCAGTCGCCGGACGTCTGGGAAATCCAGCAGATCATGGGCGAGGAGAGAACCAGGAGCAGGATTGGAAATTATAAATAGGCGATGTAACAGCGACGGTAAGGAAAAAAGACCTGAACCGGCATAATGCCCGGTTCAGGTCTTTTTTAACAGTCATGCAGGTACAGAACATCTCGTTCAGCTCCCGCTCTGTCAGGGGTCCCGACGCCCTGCCGACCCACTCCCGCACTTTGGCGACGAAGCGGCTGTATTCCTGCAGGGTCCTGCACTGCTCCATGATCTCCTGGTTTCTTCCCGCTGAATGGTATCGGCGTAGTACAGCAGATAGAGGATGGTCAGGCTCCGGGACAGCGTGGACTGATGCTTCAAGGCATGTTCCTTGTCGTTGAACAGAAGGCGGAACACGCTGTCCTTGTGCCCTCTGAACAAAGCTCCCAGCCCCTGGGTTTCTGACAATGCCGGCGTTGCCTGCGCTTCGGCGCCCATAGCTTGATTTTCTTTTCTCATGTTTTTTCCTCCCTCAAAGTTTAAACCTAAAAAGAAAGCGGCTCCCTAAAATAAGGTGGGCGAGGCTTATTTTGAGCTGATGGAACCATGTGGTGAAGGCGGCTTGGTGGCGAATTTTCTGGAAAAGAATGGTGAAGGGATCCATCATATATCGGTTTATACCGACGATCTGAAGGGAGATAAGGCGAGCTTTGAAGAGGCAGGCGTCAGAATTCTGGGAAGTGCCGAGGATCCTATCGTGTTTACCCATCCGAGATCTTTCGTCGGCACCATCTTTGAGATTTCCAGCGGAGGAAATGAAAAGGTGGAGCTTTGATGAGGTTTAATTTCAGGAGCTGCAGTGTTTACTGCAGCTCCTTCAGGTATTCCTCTGCATTTTTGTATTCTATGCCGTTTGGCAGGATGATGTTTTCACCTCGGTATAGTACGCATTTTTTTGTAATTGGCCCGTAGATTTGTTCTGCGCGGCTGCAGGCTTCTTCATCCTCCAGTACATGGTACTGATATGGCGTGATTGCCGCGGCGTGTTTGATTTCGTATGCTTCACAGGTATAGGAAGTCGTATCATAGATGACCATGTCGAATTCACTTCGCGGAAGAATCAGCTTGAAGGCGCGTTTTTCTTTGGGAAGACAGCGATGGGTTTCCAACAGGATCATATCTTCCATCATTCTGCCTCTCACATCCTCCAGAATTTTATCACACACCATATCACGTTCTCTCTGACTGACGGAAGCTAGTCTCGGATCTTTTAAAAGGACATGGATCAAAGCCTGGGCCTGTGAATAACGCATACCGGGCTGAGTGAAGATTACGTATTCTGCCGCAGGGCTGGTGTCAGCCGCTGTTTCAGACGGACAATCCACGATCAGGTCCAAAGCGGTCAGGTATTCTTTGATTTCATCTATATGAATTTGCGTGAGGCCTATTGTCTGATCTTCCAGATTGCGTATTTCCAGCATTTCCATCAGCATAGCGGTCACAGATTCTTTGTCGATATGATCCAGAATATCCGAACGTTTGGCAGGGTCAGATTGTTTTCGCAGGAGCTGCGCGGCGGAGCCAAGGTCGTGGGATTTAAATTTTTCTGTCAATGTCTGAATAAGGAACTGATGGTTCATGGACTCAATCAGGCGATTGATAGCGCCTGTCAGTTCACCGGCGTCATATAATCCCCGCAGATGACGAAAGTAGTGTCCGTCTTCGCAGCATGAGAGGGAATGCTGAATATTTTTGCAGATTGCCGTGTCGATATATCGCCTGGTGGATTCATCATCTCGGAAGGAGGCTTCCTCCTGCAGCAGGTCAGCATCGTCAAATGCGGTTTCACCCATACGAAGTGTGCCGCCGTATTGGATATAGGTGTCAATGCTGTCTATATCCAAAAGCCGGCTGTATTCGTGGAAAGGGATAAAGGTAGTGTGAACAGCAAAGGCCCGGTCATACAGTTCTTGCGTTAACGTGAACCAGAAACCGAGAGAATCGGTACCTGACAGGACGATTTTCATATCCATCATAGCGTATACGTCTGAAAATAGCGCCGCGGAATCGATAAAGTCTTCCATCAGAGTGACTTCATCAATGAAAATATACTGATAGCCTGCTTCAGCCAATTGTTTTAGATCATGGTTGACAGCCGCAATCGTATCCGTCGTTCGTATTTTGATGTAGACGGCGTGGGAAAAGTCTTCTTGTGAC
>CAZGED010000153.1:0-4574 GCA_964525085.1 uncultured Senimuribacter sp. | reverse complement strand
ATTAAAAGGCCGTCCTCTTTCATATGCTCCGCCACGTCAGCCGCCAGCATCATGACCAGAGCCGCCATCAGATTGGCCACCACGATGTCAGCCCGGTAGTCGATGCCCTTGGTCAGGTCGCCGTAAGCCGCGCGACAGACGGTATCCACCTGATTCAGCGTGATGTTTTCCCGCGCCACCTCCACGGCTACCGGATCGATATCCACGGCCAGCACGTCCCCTGCGCCCAGCAGCGCTGCCGCGATGGACAGGATACCGCTACCGCAGCCTACGTCCAGGACCTTGTCCCCTTTTTTCTGATAGGCTTCCAGCATCTGGACGCACAGAGAGGTGGTTTCGTGGGTGCCGGTGCCGAAGGCCATGCCCGGATCGATCTCGATGACCAGCTCGCCTTCCTTCCTGTCGTATTCCTCCCAGGTCGGCTTGACCACGATGGTATTGGCGATCCTGGACGGCTTAAAGTACTCCTTCCACTTATCCTTCCACTCGCTGTCGTCATCAAAGCTGCTGACAACGCGCAAACTGCCGAAGTCCGCGGCATCGCCGAAATCGCCCCGACGGACACCCTTTGTTAACTCTTCCATGGCAGTCTGGACAGCCTGGATCTGCCGCCGGTTTTCTTCGTTGTCCTCCAGATAGACGGTCACCTTGGGCGCATCCTGCAACTTGGCGATAACCTCGTCGTCCAGATAGTCCCAGTCGTAGGTCTGTTTTTTGTCCATCAGGTCCTCGATGTCCCGGGGGTCCTCCACCACGGTGTCCGTGATGCCAATGGCCAGCAAAGCGCTGACGACGGCTTCGATGCCGGCAGATGTAGTCTCTATGTCAATCTCTATATACTTCAAAGCATTTTCCCTCCATACTTTCTTGATCGATCGGTACTATTCTACCACAAAAGCGGCCTTCTTGCACGATGATTTGCTGGTGCGGCGATCAAAAGATGTCTTTGTATTCGCTGAGATCCACCGCTTCCCCTTTGCGGCGTTTTTCCACGCCTACCAGAATCCGTGGATAGGTCTTTCGGTTGATCGGATAGCGGCTCAGGATCAGAGCCACTGCGATCATGCACAGCCCCGGGATCAGGCAGTAGCTGTTGCTGATCCACAGTAGCGCCGAGGCCGGCTGCGCCGCTGCCGTATCGGCGAATCCGGCCTGCTGCAGGATGATGCCCAGCATCTGGACGCCAATGGCGGCGGAAAGGGACTCGGACAATGCCTGCAGGGAGATGACCTCGCCGGAGCGCTGTTTGCCAGACGCCAGTTCTTCCACTTCGCACACGTCGTAGATCATGGACGGCATCAGCTGCCAATAGCAGGTGTTTCCCACGGAGAATACCGCGCTGACGGCACACGCCCCCAATACGGTCTCCACACCCAGCAGACGGGCCGAAATCAAAGCGGCGCCGCTGGCAGTCAGACCGCCGATAAAGGCCGTTTTTTTATCGGTTTTTTCCGCCAGCTTTGCCACAAAGGGCGTCATCACGATGCCGAAGACTGTCATGAACAGGGTAATGCCGGAAATCTCCGCGGCGGCAAGCTCCATATTGTACGTATAATAATAGACCATGTCCGAAAGGAATACCGTATTGGCGATCAGATAGATCAGACTGGCACCGATGAGATATTTGATGGGACGCAGCTTGATGATGGTTCCGTAGGAGGCGAACATCTTTTTGATATTGGCAAAGGTCAGAACCCTGGCTTTGTTCGGATCCTTCACAAAGCCAGGCACGTCGGATTCTTTGATGGTCAGGGAGCAGATCAACAGCGCTGCGCCGCTGGCAACTCCCACAATGATGCCTACGGCGGACCAGCTGGCTGACAGGCTGAAGCCGATCCCCATCAGGGCCGCTACCAGAATGGTAGGCATGACGGTACCCAGCCCCTTGCCGATCTGGTTGAACACATAGGCATAGGATCGGAGAACCGTCCTCTCGTGGTAATCCTCTGTCAGCTCTGATCCCCATGTCATATACGGCACAAAGAAGATGGCAAAGCACCACCAGAACAGAATGGTCATCAGGCCATAGTAGAGGACCTTTGCCGTATACGGCATTTCGATGGAGGTAAACAGCAGGCCGGTAACGACGGCGGCCGGCAGGGCGGCGGCCATGAGGAAAGGCTTTCTCTTGCCGAACCGAGTCTCTATATTGTCAGAAAGGAAACCGCTGATTGGCCCGCAGACGGCCTCCCAGATGCAGCCCAGGGCCAGAATCAGCCCCGCTGTCGCCGGTTTGATTCCGATCACCGTGGTCAGGAAGAACAGCAAAAAGGTCTCGATCAGCGTGAACAGTGCGTTGTCCGCCAGACCCCCGATGCCGTAGGACAGCTTGGTCCTGAATTTTAATTTCATATATATCACCTCAAATTCCGGAAGATGGGTCAGCATTAGATGAATGAGTATAGCAGAGTGAGCATCTTCTGACTCTATCATAAACCCTGGTATTATACCAAGGTCAAGAGGTTTCAGGAAAAAACTTCTAACTCTTATCCAAAATTTTCCGCCGGAACGCCCCGGCGCAGCAGTCTGTACGCCGCCGCCAAGAAAAAAGAGACGGATTCCTCCTGTCTCTTCCTTCTTCAGTCTATTCTCAAATGGGATCCTTCAAAATCCCTCTACTTTATAGAATCCCTTTACTTTATTTAAAAAGCTCCTTCATCTTCTCTGCAAAGCCGGATTTTTTCTGGTAGCACTTGGTGTCTACCGCTTTTCCCATGTCCTCGATGGCCTTTTTTTGCTTCGCGCTGAGCTTTGTCGGCACTTCCAGGATGACCTTTACATAGAGATCGCCCATGCGGCCGTTGCGCACGTTGCGCATGCCCTTGCCTTTGAGGCGGAAGACCGTGTTCGGCTGGGTTCCCGCAGGCACCTTATAGGACACCTTTCCGTCCAGGGTCGGCACGGTAATCTCGTCGCCCAGGGCCGCCTGATTAAAGGTGATCGGAATATCCAGATACAGATTGTCTCTGTCTCTCTTGAAGATCTTGTGCGGTTTGACCGTGATCACTACGTATAGGTCGCCGTTTGGTCCGCCGTTTTCGCCCGGCTCACCCTGGCCGCGGATTGGAATCACGCTGTCGTTGTCCACACCGGCGGGGATTTCCACATTGATCTTGATGGTCTTGCGGACTTTGCCGGTGCCGCCGCAGTCAGGACACGGCTTCTCGATGACCGTTCCCTTTCCGCCGCACTCCGGACACGGGCCTGTGCTCTGGAACTGGCCAAAAGGCGTCCGCTGAACAGTATGTACCTGCCCACTACCGCCGCACTTGCTACAAGTCTTTTTTGCCGTTCCCGGCGCAGTACCTTCCCCGTTACAGGTTGGACACTTCACATATTTATTGATACTGATCTCTTTCTTTGTTCCGAAAGCGGCTTCTTCAAAGTCCACGGTAATGGCCTTCTGCAGATCCCTGCCCTTCACCGGGCCATTGCGCCTGGCGGCACTGCCGCCGCCGCCAAAGCCGCCTCCGAACATGTTGCCGAAGATATCAAAGATATCATCAAAGCCGCCTGCACCGCCAAAACCGGCGCCGCCGAAGCCGGCGTTCGGATCTACGCCGGCATGACCGAAGCGGTCGTATTTGTTCTTCTTATCCGGATCGGACAAGACGCCGTAGGCCTCATTGACCTCTTTAAACTTTTCTTCGGCTTCCTTATCTCCCGGATTTCTGTCCGGGTGGTATTTCATAGCCATCTTTCGGAAGGCTTTCTTTATTTCTTCATCACTGGCGCCTTTTTTCAAGCCCAGGACTTCATAATAATCTCTCTTTTCTGCCATAGTCTTTTACCTTCCATCGCTTTCTCATTGATAACGCAGAAATTTGCCCGCGGCGGGGCGAACCCACCGTGAGCAAATCGCAAATTTCATTCAAGCAGCTTTATTTGTCGTCGTCTACAACCTCATAATCCGCGTCTACCACGTTATCGTCCGCCGGTCCCGTACTGCCTGCTGAGCCCGTGCTGCCTGCCGCACCGGCGCCCATATTCGGGTCGTAGCCTGCGCCGCCCGCAGCCTGCTGAGCCTGTGCTGCCTGCTCGTACAGCTTGGTGGAAATTGCATGGAACTTCTCGGTCAGAGCCTCCGTCTTTGCCTTGATGTCGTCCGGATTGTTGGCTTCCAGTGCGCTCTTCAGAGCGTCCTTCGCCTCCTCGGCGGATCTCTTCTCTTCGTCAGAGATCTTGCCGTCCAGCTCCTTCAGAGCCTTTTCCGTTTCATATACCAGATTTTCGGCCTTGTTTCTCTCTTCAATTTCAGCCTTTCTCTTCTTGTCCTCTGCAGCGTACTGTTCCGCTTCCTTGACCTTCTGGTTGATCTCTTCGTCGGACAGGTTGGTGGAGGAAGTGATGGTGATGTTCTGCATCTTGCCGGTTCCCAGATCCTTCGCGCTTACGTTTACGATGCCGTTAGCGTCGATATCAAAGGTAACTTCGATCTGCGGAACGCCGCGCGGCGCCGGTGCGATGCCGGTCAGCTGGAAACGGCCCAGCGTGATGTTTCCGGCAGCCATCTCTCTTTCACCCTGCATGACGTGGATGTCTACAGCGGTCTGATTGTCAGCCGCCGTGGAGAA
>CAZGED010000152.1:0-4592 GCA_964525085.1 uncultured Senimuribacter sp. | reverse complement strand
GGCAGGCGTTCCGTACAATATCTTCGTGAAGCAGCAGTTGAAGATCACGCTGCCCTTGATCATCCTTGCCACTGTCATCATCTCCGTGGCACCGTACATCGGATTAGTATAATCACATAAAAGCATGTAAAAAGGGACCGTCCGTCCGGGCTGGTCCCTTTTGTATTCCCGCCAATTTCGTTTTTATTTCAGAAAAAAAGCCCGGCTCTCGCCGGGCAAACGGTTTCTGAACATCGTACCTAGAACGGTCTCTTCTCTTCCCGCTTCGCGTTTTCTTTCTCTACGCACTTGGATACCACTACCCACAAAACCAGGGAGATCACCGCGCATACCAGAATCGCGATAAAACTGGAATCGTATTTCCCGCCGGAGCTTTCCACCAGCTTGCTTCCGATCATCGGTCCGATGATGGCAGCAGGAACCAGGTTAAACATGCCGATACCGAAGTTTACGGAGAAGTACTTCGGTCCGTAATACCGGTTGATAAACGTAGAGCAGATGGTCGGGTTTCCGCCGTAGCACAGTCCCATGGCCAGCAGTCCGATCAGGATCAGAACCATGGCCATCGTCTTTGCACCGGCCAGCAGAGCGATGCCGCCTGCAAACATGAAGACCATGTCCATAATCATTGCCACCTTTCCGGCTTTTCTGTCATAGATCGTACCTATGATGACACGACCGGCACCGTTGAAAACGGATACGATCATGCCTACGATAGCCGGAGCACCGAAGGCCACTGCGATCGAAGCCGCACTGTTAACCACCATCAGACCGCCGATGTTGATTACGATGCACCACAGCATGAACACCCAGAAAGAGCCGCTCTTCAGCATGGAGGAAGGTCCCTCGCCGTACAGTTCCTTTGCCGCGCCCTGCCCTGCGGCAGCCTCCGGCACTTTGATGAAGAAGGATCCGATGAGCAGAACGACGAAGATCATGATACCCAGGATCATAAACGTCGTAAAGATTCCCTTTGATGCCACCAGACTGGTTGCAATACTGCCCAGAATCAGTGCGCCCAGGCCGAAGCCCATCATCATGATGCCGCTGGCCAGACCGGGCTTGTCCGGGAACCATTTGTTCATGGTGCCGATGACGCAGTTGTACGTAAGGCCGACGCCGGAGCCGCCCAAAACGCCGTAGCAGATGTACAGCATGGTCAGGCTGGAGGACGGATTGTCCGGGTTCATGCGGGATACGCCAAAGAATCCTGCCAGCAGGAAAATTGCGGATAAAATGATGATCAGCTGCGGTTTAAACTTTGCTGCCAGCTTACCGGCCACGAACCCGCCGATGCAGAAAAAGATCATGGATATGGTAAAGGTCATGGAAAGCTGGGATAAGGACCAGCCCGTGTACACCTCACTGAACGGTGTCTTGAACAGGGACCATCCATAGATGAGGCCGCAGAAAATCAGCAGCAGTGTACCTACCGCAAGGTACAGCCATCTTTTGTTGTTTGCCATTGCTATAATTTCTCCTCTCCTTGTAAGAATCTTGCCGTTTCTTCACCCTTCAGCACCCGGAGGGCGCCCTTTGCCAGAGCCTCCATCTCCCGCTCGCCCGGCACGATCTCCACCGGTGCGATGAACTGCACACGTTCGGTTACGGCTTTTGTAATGTATTGCGAATATGAAATACCGCCGGTCAGGACGATATAATCAACGTTGCCGCTCACATCGGCTGACAGCTTGGCGATCCCCTTGGCAATATTCAGAGCCATGGCGTCGTACACCAGTTTCGCCTCAGCGTCGCCCGCCTGGATGCGCGCCTCGATTTCCCGGGAATCGGACGTTCCGAAGTGGGAGACCAGGCCGCCCCTCCTCTGGATCTGTTCCAGCATGGCTTCCTTATCCGGACAGACGTCATAGCACCAGTCGATCACGCTGTAGGTAGGCAGATGACCTGCCCGCTCCGGGGAAAAGGGTCCTTCGTCGTCCGGCAGGATATCCGCAAGACGCCCGTGATCAAAGATGCCAATGGAGATCCCGCCGCCCAGGTGGGCACCGATGATGTTTTTCTCCCGGTAGTCAACGCCCTTTTCCTCGCACAGGGAAAGGACAGCGGCCCGCATGTTCAGGTTGTGTCCCCGCCCCACGCGCCGGATCTCCTTGATACCGGTAATTCTATAAATCTCCTCCATTTCGTCCACTGCCACCGCGTCGTAGATGTACGCCTTGACACCCGCTTCCTGCGCCATGGCATAGGCGATTGGCGCACCCAAATTGGACGCGTGATGCAACTGGGGCCGTTCCCGCAGGCACGCCAGCATGTACGGATCCACCTCGTAAGCACCCGTGCGCACCGGCGGCAAAAGCCCGCCTCTGCCTACCACGGCATCAAAGGCATTCATTTGCTCCCCGTGATCCCGGCAGCAGGCTCTCACCAGCTCCGTCCGAAAATCCAGCTGTCCGTAAATGCCGTCGAACGCGGCCAGCTCCTCCCTGCTGTGGGAGATGCTCTGGCTCCACTGCTCCCGGCGGTCTTCGTATACGGCTACCTTCGTGGAGGTAGAACCCGGATTGATGACCAAAATCCGATATGACATAGTTGCCGCCTTTCCGCACTGCCCTCTGATGAAAAGGGCGGATGAAATAGAAGTATATTCCACCCGCCGTCACCTTAGACAAACGCATTATTTTTCGTCTTTATGACTATTTTATAGAGAATCAAACAAAAAGTCAAGATGATATTGTCGATCCCCTTCTAATTTAGCGATTTTTTTCTGTTCTGCCGCCTGAAATAGATCAGACACAGCAGAATCTGCACCACCGTAGAAGCCGGCGTTGCCAGCCCGATGTGAAACAGGCTCGCCCAACTCATCCGGCTCATGAAATAAGACACGGGTATCCGGACGCAGAAGGCGCCGATGATGCCCTGAACCATGACGAACACGGTTTCGCCCCATCCGTTAAAGTAGCCCAGAAAGCAGAACAGGAACGAGGTCAGAAGGCAGTCGATGGCATACGCCTTCAAATAGTCCGCCGCCGCGTAGATGACGTCCATGTCGCCGCCGTTGGCGAACAGCGATGCCAGCAGATCACCATGGAAAAAGGACAGCCATCCCATGACGACACCCACCGCCAGAGAAGTGAAAATGCCGTACGCCAGGGCCTTCTTTCCACGCTCGTAGGTCTTCGCACCCACATTCTGCGCTACAAAGGCCGACATGGACTGCATGTAGGCCGCCGGCACCAGCATGATAAAACTGCAGAGCTTCTCCGCGATGCCGACCCCGGCGGACGCAACCAGCCCCAGGGAGTTGACGATGGCCAGAATCACCAGAAAGGATACGCTGACCAGCAGGTCCTGCAGGGAGATAGGAGCTCCCAGGCGGACGATCTGTTTGATCAGGCTCCCGTCAAACCGCAGCCTTTGACGCGACATGGTAAAGGGCAGCGGACGCCTTTTGATGATGAGAACGGACAAAGCCACACTGACTGCCTGAGCCATGACGGTGGCCAGCGCCGCACCGGCAACGCCCATGTGAAACCCCGCGATCAGGGCCAAGTCTCCGGCGATGTTCAGCACGCAGGCGATGGCTACGGTAATCAAAGGCATACGGGAGTCCCCGATGCCCCGGAAGATGCTACCCAGCACGTTGTAGGCTACGATGAAGAGATAGC
The DNA here is from genome assembly GCA_964525085.1 of uncultured Senimuribacter sp. GTDB lineage: Bacteria > Bacillota > Clostridia > Peptostreptococcales > Anaerovoracaceae > Senimuribacter. Next base: position 966 of record CAZGED010000152.1, on the reverse strand, counting down.
CCCCGGAGCAGATGCGGATGTAGACCACGGTCTGATCAAAGGCTTCCTCCGGCGCCTGCATCAAAGCCGCCAATGGGCCGGACAATCCCACCATGACGGCAGTCATCAGGATCCCCAGCACAGCAAAGAGACAGATTCCGCTGCCGATGGTATCCCCGGCGCCCTCTGCGTCCTTTTCTCCGATCTTCTGGCCGGCCAATATGGTGATGCCCATGGAGAGACTGGTGACGACGGAGGTCATGGTCTGCATGATCTGGCTTCCAGTAGAAACCGCTGAAATATCCCGGGCCGTTCCGAATTTTCCGATGATCAGCAGATCCACCGCGCCGTACATGGCCTGCAGGAACAAAGCCAGCAGTACCGGCAGTGCGAATTTCATAAGAGGAACCAAAATTTTTCCTTCGGTAAAGTTCTGCGTATTTTCCATTTTCCTTCCTACTACAATATATTTATGGTTCATCTCCCTTACAGCCAGTAAGGAATTGCCCATCTTATTGTTCTTTAATTTAAACAATATTAAAACGAAGGAACAAACCATCGCCTTTATTTCTCGGAAGATTAGGTATGATCCAAATCTATATAACTACATTTTCCATATTACTTTTCTTAACAATTTAACCCTTACTATCTGCGTAGACATCCGCCTAAACCGGAAGTTCTCTTCGGCAGCACTCTTTTACTTATCTGCACCATCTGTCAGGATGAAACTCATATCACATTTGTCACGACCGACCATAGCGACAAAAGCCCTGTTGTAAGGGTCGGGATCTGCCATTTGCCGCGCGTAACGCTTTTGCACAAGATTTGAATTATAATGTCCCGTGTGGATAAAGTTATATGTAACCTTAACCATAAGCTTTGCCATTAAAGAGGCTTTGAGATTCCCTGCCTGATCCATATCGGAGCTTCCGATAATACCGTACTTCATGGAAATATTATGTCTGGCGGCAAGATGTGCGACAAATG
>CAZGED010000151.1:0-4607 GCA_964525085.1 uncultured Senimuribacter sp. | reverse complement strand
CGTCAGAGCTTGAAAGCACCGAAATGCTTCGCGGGGATTTTGTCAATAATTTTTCCCACGAGTTTAAGACACCCATCGTGTCCATCGCCGGTTTTGCCAAGCTGCTGCGGCGCGGCAATTTGACGGAGAAACAGACAGCGGAATACTTGGCTGTGATCGAAGAAGAGTCGCTCCGGCTCTCCTACCTGGCAACGAATGTACTGGATTTGACGCGGGTAGAGAATCAGACGATCCTAACCGGGGTCGAGGAGTTTAATCTTTCCGAACAAATACGGTCTTCGATCCTTCTGCTGGCTGACAAATGGGAAAGGAAAAAATTGAATTTCAATCTTGATTTCGGCGAACACATGATCTTTGCCAATGAGGAGCTTCTCAAGCAGGTGTGGATCAATCTGATAGACAACGCCGTCAAATTTTCGACTCCGGGCGGCGAGATCAAAATAGATATCGAAGAACAGCAGGATGAATTGGTGGTATACATCACAAATTCGGGTGAAGAAATTCCGGATGAGGTCCAATCAAGGATCTTTCATAAATTTTATCAGGCGGACAGCTCTCATGCCACCGAAGGCAACGGGATCGGACTGGCCATCGTAAAGAAAGTTGTGGAGTTACACAGCGGCACCGTGTCTGTCCACAGCGGAAACGGTCTAACAATGTTTAAGGTCACATTGCCAAAAACGGGATCGCGCATTTGAAGCGGTGAAAACGGAGAGCCTCGTTTTTCTAATGGAGCGTATCATAAAAACAAAAGGAGACACTTGGGAGAGACTGCGTAGGGAAATTCCCCTCAAGGGACAGCAAAAGACGGCGCGGCAAGGGGGGCGCTTCGTGTGGGCGTGGGCGGCCACCTCTTTGCGATCGCAATGGACATTTCCCGCAAGGAAGGCTATCATGTTTGATGCACCCAAAAGATCACCACGCTGGGCGAGGCAGCTTCCAGGACGGGGCTCTCCCGTGCTGTTTGCTGGGAACAGCCGCCCAGAAGGCACAGGGGAAGCGGCGAGGCTGCCTATGCGGAGATAGAGCCTCCAAGCTCTGCTTTCCAGATTTGGACGGACATTTCCTGATCATATACAGCAGAGCGGACAGCCTATTGACTGTCCGCTCTGCTGTATGGAGATTTATTTATTCCTCCAACTTCGGGGAGAGGGGAGAAACTGCCCCGTCGGTGGCAGTGGAGAGGAAATAGCCGTATATTTTCGCTTTCTGCTCCTCGTAAAGGTCCAGCTTTTGATATAGTTCTTTATAGCTTGCAAAGGTCTTTACCTTCATGTCGATGGCGCGCCGCAAAGTGGCCTGGCTGGTGACCAGGCTGTTTTCCCGTTTGCGATAATAGTAAATGGGATCGGAGACCACGGCCACCAACCGGACCTGCTCTATGTATTCCAAATTGAACAGGAAGTCCTCGCACCAGTTGACCTGACTGTCGAATCGAAGTCGGTGGGCCTCCAGAATAGAGCGGCGGTAGAGCTTGTTCCACAAAACGCCGTAATAGTAATTGGCGGGGGCTTTCATCATCTCCTCGGCAAATTCCTGCCGGGTCAGGACCCGGTCTTTTTTGATGTGCCCACGGGGGGCAACATGATCCTCAGCCACACGGTAGAAATGGGCTATCACCAAGTCTGTTCCGGTGGATTCGGCGGCGTGTACCAAAGTCTCGGTAGCATCGGGGGTCAGCCAGTCATCGCCGTCGATAAACTGAACATACTTTCCGGCGGCCCGGTCCAGCGCCTGATTGCGGCTGTCGGAGACCCCGGAGTTGGCCTTGTCAATGAGCTGAAAGCGGCTGTCGCGCCGAACATACTCCCGACACACCGCAGAGGAGCCATCGGTGCTGCCGTCATTGACCAGCAGGACCTCGATATTCTCATAGGTCTGCCGCCGCACACTGTCCAAGCACTGGGGCAGATAGTCGAACACATTGTAAATTGGAATGATGACAGAGACCAAGGGCTGGGCCATGGAGAAACCCCCTCAATACAGTTTCTTTCATTATAGCGGATAATCGCGAAAAAGAAAAGAGTTGACAACCACAGAAGAAAGGCTGCAATACCCATATCAATAGCGCAAGATCGATTCGCGCAATAACGAAAGGGGGCTTTCTTTAATGAACATCTATGATTTCAAGGTCAAGGCCCAGGACGGCACTGAGGCTTCCCTGTCCGACTACAAGGGAAAGGCGCTGTCAATTTGACCTCGCGGCCTATATGACCGGGGGGCGGAGAAGGTGGTCAAGGGAGCGGCGCGGGCCACCCTTTCCGACCCCAGGGAGAGGCCCGGTCCGCCCTGGCCGGCCAGACGGCCTCCCGCAGGCGGGCGAAGGCGGCTGAGGCAGGAGAGAACATTCCGCCTTTCCTGATCGCCGGCATCCCAGCAGCCGCGATCTTCACTGTGCCGGGTGCTATTCCCGGCAGAACCATTCCCGCACCGATGATGCGCCGGTGGATCGGCTGACCGGCCAGGAGGGCGCCAGCCACGCCGCCACCGGCGTAGAGAGGAAGGCAATCAGGCGCGGCAGCTTCCGAAATACCGCCCTGGGGATCTTCAATAAGTAGTTCAAAAGGATCAGGAGCAAAGCCGCCGGAATGACAAACAAAAGATACCTGCCCAAACAGCCCGGCGCCTCCGCCACATAGGGGAGCAGGCTGATATAGTCCCAATAGGGAAGAACGATCAGCAGTGCCCCCGCGGCCGCAAGGCATCCCTGAACGCTCTGGCCGACAAGCGCGAGGAGGACGCCCGGTATGCGGCGGATCGGATCCGGGAGAAGTTCGGGATATCCCTTTTGCCTTCAACAACATCGGCCCGGTCATCGGTCCCCCCACCGGCCAGGGCTGCGCGGTCCTGTTCTGCCTTTGGGAACATCGATAATAGGGCGGGTAAATCGGCTGCCGGCAAGAAAACGGCAGACTATGATTTTATCATAGTCTGCCGTTTTGTTTCGTTTCAGTTTAGATTTCTATGCTAATGTCATAGTGACAACGCGGCGGTCCACATGAAGGAGCTTTGGCGTTGGTATCCTGTTCTCCGGACTGATGAATATGACGGGGGCGGCGTCCTCCCTGACCGAAAGCGGCGTCATCGAACAACTTTTCTCCCATTTGGGGAACGACCCACTGCTGGCCTATCTCATCGGCGCGGGGGTGGCCTTTGTTTTGTAAAGCTCCTCGGCCACCATCGTGAGAGCGGTCCCCGAACTGAAGCACCAGGCCCACAACGATATTGCCAAACCGCACTCCGGGCAGGACGAGACCTTCGATCAGGAATACCAAACTGCCTATAACGAGTATGCCGGGTTCCTGCAGGCAGTCTATCAGGAGTAAACATTGGAGGCAAAACATGGCTCTGTGCCGCAGCGAGGGTACAGATAAGCTATGTACGCGATATTGCCAAAGACTTCGCCGGTGATCTGGATAAAAGCCGGTGTGCCGAGAAAGGACATAGACAATGCTGAATGATCCGTATCAAGTGCTTGGGGTCTCGCCCGGCGCGTCAGAAGACGAAATCAGAAGAGCCTACCGAAAGAAAGCAAAAGAATATCATCCGGACCTGCATCCGAACGACCCTGTTGCCGCACAGAAAATGACTGAGATCAACGAAGCGTTTGATATGCTCCAGAATCCTGAAAAATACAAGGCTCTCCGGGAACAGGAAGCGCGGCGGCAAAGCCGTGATCCGTGTACCGATTCCGGTGGGCAGAACGCGTATGGGTATGGCGAAAACGGGCAACAAAGCGGCAATGCGCAAAACCGTGGGTATCAAAGCTATGGCGGTTGGACAAGCGATTTCGGTGGATTTGACTTCGGGGATATTTTCGGTTTCGGCGCTGCAAGCTGTAACACAACGCCCCAGTCCCAAGCAGGCGACTCTCCTGAGCTGGTAGAGGCGATCAGGGTCGTGCGGGAAGGGAGGTTTGCACAGGCCATTGACCTTCTTATGGAAATGACCAGCAGCTATCGAAATGACCGATGGTACTATGTCAGCGCCGCCGCGTATCAGGGCGCCGGCGATCTGACCCGCGCGCAGGATATGATAGAGCGCGCCATTCAGATGGACCCGGAAAATCAAGTATACCGGCAATTTCGTCAGGAGATCCTCGGAGCAGCGCAAAGCGAAACAGGAGCTTATCATTCCGGCTATCCTGCTTCACCATTCGGATTTATTGGGAAATTTTTACTTGGGCTGCTCCTTGTCAGGCTCTTATTGATTCTTATGCAAATGTTGATGTATGGATCCTATTTCGGTCAATGAAAGGACGGATAAGGTTATGGGAAAAACGATAGGGATCGATCTCGGAACCACCAATAGCTGCGTTTCGGTCGTAGAAGCCGGAAAGCCGGTCATTATCCCCAACGAGAAGGGGGGACGGACGACGCCCAGCATCGTCGCCTTTACCAAAGAGGGTGAACGCCTTGTGGGGGATGCGGCAGCACGACAGGCCGTCACCAACAGCGAGCGTACCGTCAGATCCGTCAAACGGCACATGGGCACCAATTGGCGTTTCACCGTGGACGGAAAAGCCTATTCTCCCCAGGAGATCAGCTCCATCATTTTGGCCAAGCTGAAAAAGGACGCGGAAAACTATCTGGGGGAGCCGGTGACCG
>CAZGED010000150.1:0-4638 GCA_964525085.1 uncultured Senimuribacter sp. | reverse complement strand
TCTCCCTCCGCCTGCGGCCTTTCCCGCACTCGAAAATTTTGTTGAACGTTCACAAAAAAGTACAAAAAAATTGTGGAAAAGTACTTGATTTTCATGAAAACTTATGTTATCGTAATAACATCGGGTCGGGCGGACCGCTGCAGATGCGCTCGCCGGGCCGAATCTATGAAAGGAAACAAAAGTTATGAGAAATTTCTTCTACGCAGCGGAATACTACTTTTATTACTTTTTCTATTTTACGAAGAAAAGGTCAGTTTTGCTGCATAGAAAAGTTTTGAGTAATTGCTATAATTAAATCCTAAATGAATGACAAATTACTTGAAAAACTCCGCAGTGGGCTGACCGCAGCGGAGTTTTTCCGTTTCAGACAAGATGAAAAAAGGTAGATGGAGGAAGAAAACATGATCACAGTATTAAAAGAGGGCGCAACCGAGGAACAAAGAAATCAACTCATTTCATGGTTTGAGGAACAGGGCGTGCAGGTTCACGAATACATCGGCGATAACCAGACGGTCCTGGGCCTCATCGGCGACACCGGCGGTATCGACGTAGAGATGCTGGAACTGCTGGATATCGTTGAGCGGGTGACACCGATCTCCGAACCGTTTAAGAGTGCAAATAGAAAATTCCACCCGGAGGATTCCGTCATAGACGCGGGCGGCGTCAAGATCGGCGGAGGAAACTTCGCGGTGATCGCCGGACCTTGCTCCGTAGAGAACCCGGAGCAGATCAAAGAAGTGGCCGAAGGCGTCAAAGCCGCCGGGGCCACCCTGCTGAGAGGCGGCGCGTTCAAGCCGAGGACTTCCCCTTATGACTTCCAGGGCATGAAGGCAGAGGGCGTAGAACTCCTTCTGGAAGCGAAGCAGGCCACAGGACTTCCGATCGTGACAGAGATTATGAACGCCAACCACCTTCCGCTCTTTGAGGAAGTGGACGTCATTCAGGTAGGAGCCAGAAACATGCAGAACTTTGAACTGCTGAAGGAGCTGGGAAGAACCGACAAGACCATCTTACTGAAGAGGGGCCTTGCAAACACCCTGAAGGAACTGCTCATGGCCGCTGAATACATCATGGCGGGCGGTAATGAAAGCGTTATCCTCTGTGAGAGAGGCATCAGAACCTTTGAGACTTACACCAGAAATACCCTGGACCTGTCTGCAGTGCCGGTGCTGCACAACCTGACCCACCTGCCGGTGGTCGTCGACCCGAGCCACGCCACAGGCGAAAGGTATCTGGTGAAACCGATGGCGATGGCGGCTGTAGCGGCCGGCGCCGACGGACTGATGATAGAAGTACACAACAATCCTGCGAAGGCCCTTTGCGACGGCAAACAGTCGCTGACACCGGCAGAGTTCGCGGACGTTATGGATAAAGTAAGAAAGATCAGAGAGGTGATTTAAATGAACATCGGAATTGTAGGACTTGGACTCATAGGCGGCTCTATGGCAAAAGCCTATAAAAAGGCAGGTGCTGCAGTTCTGGGATGCGACAGAGACAGACTCACCACAGAGTTTGCGAAGATGGCAGAGGCCATCGACGGCGAGTTAGATGAGGCACACTTTAGCAAGTGCGATTTGATCATGATCTGCATTCCGCCGGTAGGAGCCAAAGAATGGCTCGAGCTGAACGCTCCCAAACTGTCACCGGATACATTAGTCATTGACTGCTGCGGAACAAAGAGATATATTTGTGAAACAGGCTTCAGACTGGCGAAACAGTACGGCTTCACCTACGCTGGCGGTCACCCGATGGCGGGCACCCAATACGCAGGCTTCAAGCACAGCGATGCAGACCTTTTCAAAGACACCGTATTTGCGCTGGTGCCGGAAGACAGAAACGACCTGTTCTTTATCGACAGAGTCAAAAAGCTGGTCCTGCCGGCAGGATTTTCTAAGGTGGTCATGTCCACCGCCGAACAGCATGACAGGGTCATCGCATTTACCTCTCAGATGGCCCACGTGGTTTCCAATGCGTTCATCAAAAGCGAAACCGCCTTTGATACGGGAACAGCCATCTCCGCGGGCAGCTACAAAGATTTTACCCGGGTAGCGGGATTGGATGCCAGCATGTGGACGGAGCTGTTCATGGAAAACCGGGACAATCTGAAACATGAAATCGACACGCTGATCGACGAGCTGAAAAAATATGAAAAGGCCCTGGAAGAGGAGGATGCGGAGGAACTCTGCAGACTTCTGGCCGAGGGCAGTGACAGAAAGCACGAGGTAGAGAGAAGATGCGGTTAGAGGAACTTGGCTGTCAGATCAGACCCCTGATCAAAGGCAACAGCCTGACAGTCGTAACCGACGAAAACGTAGCGAAACTATATTTACATCGATGCATCCAGAGCCTCAAATGCGAAGGCTTTGATGTATATACATTTGTGATTCCTCCTGGCGAGGAATCCAAAGACGGGAAGACGTATCTGGAACTTATCAATTATCTGGCGGAAATACCGCTGACCAGGGCCGATGCCCTTGTGGCCCTGGGCGGCGGCGTGGTAGGAGATCTTACCGGATTTGCTGCTGCCACATATCTGCGAGGGATACCGGTGATCCAGGTACCAACCACCCTCCTTGCGGCAGTGGATTCCTCTGTCGGCGGCAAGACGGCCATCAATCTTCCGGCCGGAAAAAATCTTGCCGGGGCGTTTCACCAGCCTGCCCTAATCTGGTGCGATGCCGAGCTGCTGGAATCCCTGCCGTACAATATCTACCAAGACGGTATGGCAGAGGTCATCAAATACGGAGTGATAGCAGATGCCCAGCTCTTTGACCTCCTCTGCGACAGAGAAAAGGCGGAGAGCTGCACCCGCGAGATCATCGAGCGGTGTGTGCGCATCAAAACGAAATTCGTCGAAGAGGACGAGTTCGATACGGGTGTCAGGCAGCTGCTTAACTTCGGCCATACCATTGGACACGCCATCGAAAAGGCCAGCGATTTCGCGGTCAGCCACGGCAGCGCTGTGGCAAAGGGCATGGCGAAGATGGCGGAGATCTCGGCGAGGCAGAACTGGTGCAGTCAGGAGACCTGCCGGCGCATCGTCGACCTTCTGAAACTATATGAATTTGATCTGAATCTTGCACAGACAAAAGACGTGCTGTATAATATAATGAAAGCGGATAAAAAACGCAAAGGCGGCTTCATTGACATCGTGGTTCCGGAAAAGATCGGACATTGCCGTCTGCAGAGACTGACCACGGAGGAACTGGGAGAGATCTTATGAGGCACATCGAAATCATTCCATCAAAATCTGACGCCCACAGGGCGCTGATCTGCGCGGCCCTTTCCGATCTGACCAGCGGACGGGCCTGCCAGGTGGTGTGCAGCAGCACTTCTCAGGATATCGAGGCCACGGCAAAGTGCCTGGCGGCCCTGGAAACAGGCCGCAACCGGATGTACTGCGGCGAAAGCGGATCTACGCTCAGGTTCCTGTTGCCGGTCATGGGCGCTCTGGGCTATCGGGCGGAGTTCTATCCGGAAGGCCGCCTGCCGGAAAGACCCCTGTCTCCGCTTTATGAAGAATTGGAAAGCCATGGGTGCAGACTCAGCCCGCAGGGCAGCGTTCCTCTTGTCATAGAGGGACAGCTGAAGCCGGGCTGTTTCCGTATACCGGGAAACGTATCCAGCCAGTATATCAGCGGACTGCTTTTCGCGTTGCCGCTGCTGGAGGAGGAAAGCCGGATCGTCGTCGAAGGAGAGCTGCAGTCGCGGCCTTACGTGGAGATGACCATCCGGGTTCTGCGGGATTTCGGCATTGTGATCCTCCCCGCAGAGGATGGCTATCGGGTACCCGGCGGACAGCGTTACGGAGCGCCGCCCGTCTATCAGGTGGAGGGTGACTGGTCCAACGGCTGCTTTTGGCTGGCGGCCGGCGCGCTGGTTTCCGGCGGCGTCTGCGTCAGCGGTCTCGACCCGGATTCCCTGCAGGGAGACAAGGCGGTTCTGGAGCTGTTGCGGCGTTTCGGCGCAAAGACCGAAATCTCCGCCGAAGGGATCAAAGTCCTGCCGGACACCCTTTGCGGGATCGAAATCGACGCGTCGCAGATTCCTGACATGGTGCCGGTGCTGGCGGTGGTCGCCTGCGGGGCAAAGGGAAAGACGGTGATCAAAAACGCGGGACGCCTGCGCATGAAAGAAAGCGACAGGCTCACGTCGGTCAGCCGGGTGCTGGCGGGACTGGGAGCCGATATTACAGAGCTTGCCGAGGGGCTGGAAATCCTCGGAACGGGACGCCTTGCGGGCGGCACAGCCGATTCGTGGGGCGACCATCGGATTGCCATGATGGCTGCCATCGCATCGCTGATCTGCGATGGGACGGTGGCCCTTACGGGCAGTCAGGCAGTGAAAAAATCCTATCCCGAGTTCTTCGAAGTTTTGGAGAACGCAGGGCTGGGTAAAAATATAGAAAGGAAATCATCAAAATGTCTTCAAACTACGGAAACCATGTGAAGATCTCAATCTTTGGGCAATCACATTCTGCAGCCATCGGCGTTGTGCTGGATGGAGTACCTGCAGGGTTTTCCGTTGACATGGAGAAGCTGCAGAGTTTCCTTGACCGGCGTGCGCCAGGGAGGAGTCCCTATTCAACGCCGAGGAAGGAAGCGGACCGGCCGGAATTCTTAAGCGGCCTTGTGGGTA
>CAZGED010000149.1:0-4648 GCA_964525085.1 uncultured Senimuribacter sp. | reverse complement strand
CAACGTCACCAAGGTGACCTCCGCAGCGGAGGAAGCTTTGTCCGGGTATGATCTGCCAAACGGAACATCCATCGAATTCTCCGGTGAGAATGAGACGATCATGGATGCCATGGGAGACCTGGTGCTGATGCTGATCCTGGGTATCGTCTTCGTATATCTGGTCATGGTAGCCCAGTTCCAGTCGTTGAAATCGCCGTTTATCATCATGTTCACCATTCCGCTGGCCTTTACCGGCGGGCTGCTGACCCTTTTGATCTTTGGGAAAGAGATCAGCGTCATCGCCATGCTGGGCATGATCATGCTGACAGGCATCATCGTAAACAACGGCATCGTCCTGGTGGATTGTATCAACCAGCTTCGGGCAGGCGGCATGGCAAAGCGGGATGCCATTGTGGAGGCAGGGCAGACCCGTATACGGCCGATTTTGATGACATCCCTGACGACCATTCTGGGACTGCTGGTCATGGCCCTGGGCGATTCCACCGGCACGGATATGATGCAGCCGATCGCCCTGGTCTGCATCGGAGGATTACTGTACGCGACACTGCTTACCCTCTATGTTGTGCCGGCCATCTATGACATCATGAACAGAGAGGCGTATCATCACATCACAGATGAAGAACTGGAATTAGAATCAGAGAGTAAGTAGGAAGAGCAAAAGAGATTTATTTGAGGAGGTAACGGTATTGAATTTATTCGACAACAAAGTGCAGGAGACGAAATACAACGTTCTTCGTGAGGTAGCCATCCAGACGTGGAAGGGCAACGACGTGTTTGCCGAATTTAATGAGGTGGCGAACAAAATCATTCCCAAGGATGCGCCGCCCCAGCATTGCTGTATCTATAAGGACAGAGCCGTTGTGGCGGAACGTATGCGTCTTGCCATCGGCGGAAGCAGAGAGAATAAAAATGTCGTGCAGGTCATCGATATTGCCTGCGATGAATGTCCGGAGGCGGGCTATGTGGTCACGGATCTGTGCCGCGGCTGTCTGGCTCACAGTTGTCTGGACGCCTGCAAGCTGAAAGCCATCACCATCGACGAGAAGCAGCATGCGAAGATCGATAAAAGCAAGTGTGTGGACTGCGGCAGATGTTCCAAGGCCTGCCCTTACAGCGCCATTCACAACTTTCAGCGGCCCTGTGAGATCGCCTGTAAAGTGGGCGCCATCTCCATGGGACCCGGCGGCGAGGCCAGCATCGACTATGAAAAGTGCATCAACTGCGGATCCTGCGTCTACCACTGCCCCTTCGGAGCGACGGTGGATGTATCCAACATCGTGGACGTGATCCACTGTCTGAAGGAGAGCACGCGAAAGGATTCCAACAACCCGACCTATGCCATCGTGGCTCCGTCTATCGGAAGCCAGTTCCTCTACGCGAACCTGGGACAGGTCATCACCGGCATCCGCAAGCTGGGCTTTGCGAAGGTTCTGGAGGTGGCACTGGGCGCCGATATGGTCGCGACAAAGGAAGCGCAGGAGCTGGTGGAAAAAGGATTCCTGACTTCCTCCTGCTGTCCGGCCTTTGTCAAGTACATAGAGACTAAATTCCCGGATATGACGGAGAAGATTTCTCATAACCTCTCGCCGATGGCAGAGCTGGCCAAGTTCATAAAGGAAGGCCATCCGGAATGCACCATTGTCTTCATCGGTCCCTGCATCGCGAAGAAAGCGGAGGTGCGCAAGCCGGAAATCGGCAAATATGTGGACTATGCCATTACCTTTGAGGAACTGCAGGCTCTGTTCGACAGCAGGAATATCCTGCTGCGGGAGCAGGAAGAAACCGCCTGGAATCAGGCATCCTATTACGGACGCATCTTTGCCCGGTCCGGAGGCCTCGCAGAGGCCGTGACCCACGCGCTGAAGGAGATGAAAATCGAGGACTTCGCGTTCAACCCGATCTCCTGCGACGGCATCGATAAGTGCAAAACCGCTCTGGCGCGTGCCAATAAAGGGGTCCTGCCCAACAACTTCATCGAGGGTATGGCCTGTGTCGGCGGCTGTGTCGGCGGCAGCGGCAACCTGGTCCGCTATGAGGATGCGCCGAAGGCTATGGAGGACCATGCCGAGGATGCTACGGCTACGGAGATTCTGGCCAACGTGAAAAAAACGAAGAGTATCAACATTTTCTAAAGAAAAAACGGTGATTGGGGGAATACTTACTTTTGTGTATTCCCTTTCCGGCTGACTTGCGGTATACTAACAATGTCAGAGTAAGGACAGTGCGTCAAGTGCCGGCGGATGGGATGTTGCCGCCGGACGAAAGAGGACGATTCCTCTGCGTTGCTGGCCTGCGTCCGCTGCCGGAAGAGAGCACCGAAACACACTCCTTCCTGCATGCTGAATGAAAGGAAGGAGTTTTGTTATGTCTAAAAAAACCAAACAATTAACCGTCAACGCAATGATGGCGGCCATGTGTGCCGTACTGGGTTATCTGTCTCTGGATTTCGGAAATCTGAAGATTACCTTTGAAACTCTGCCGATTCTGTTGAGTGCGATGATGTTCGGTCCGCTGGACGGCATGGTCGCAGGAGGTCTGGGAACCCTGATCTATCAGCTGCTCCGTTACGGGGTTTCCGTTACGACGCCCCTGTGGATGCTTCCCTATATCCTTTGCGGCCTGGCGGCCGGCTGGTACGCCCGCAGGGAGAGCTTTTCCCTGACGTCCCGCCAGATCATGGTGACCGTGGTTCTCTGTGAGTTCATGGTGACCATACTCAATACGGGTGTGTTGTATCTGGACAGCAAGATTTACGGCTATTATTCCGCAGTTTTTATCTTCGGAAGCCTGCTGCCGCGGCTGGCCCTGTGTATCGGCAAAGGCATGGTATTTGGCGCCGTGATGCCGGGTATTATCCGGCCGGTGAAGCGGAGCCTGCAGTAATCTGCGGACGCTCCAGGAGAAAGGAGATCTATGGACAGAACTACGCTGAGGAAAGAGAAGATCAGGGCGCGTGACGGACTCACTGCCGCAGAGCGGGAGACGCTGTCTGCGCGTATCTCACGCCGCATCCTGGATTCGGAGGCATACAGACGGGCGGAAACCCTTTTGATCTACAGAGGAGTGCGGGGAGAGGTCCGGCTGGACGTGTTGGAAAAGGCCGCATCTGCCGATGGAAAGCGGCTGGCTTATCCGCTGTGCACGGGGCCGGGTGAAATGGTCGCTTTAGCGGCGGATCCGCAGGATGAGGACGCCTGGACAAAGGGCGCCTACGGCATTTTGGAACCGGTCCGGGAGCGGACCGAGGAGATCCCACCGGAGCGGATCGATCTGGTGATCTGTCCGTGCACGGTCTTTGATGAGGCGTGCGGCCGCATGGGTATGGGCGCGGGGTATTATGACCGGTATCTGCCGAAATGTACGGCCGCGGTGATTGCGGCGGCGGCGTTTGAAGCGCAGAAGGCGGTGCGGGTGCCCATGGAGCCATGGGACCGGTCCATGGATCTGGTGTTTACGGAAAGCCGGATTTACAGAAATCAACGATGCGGGAATGAAATCTGAGACGAAAGTGCCGGGAAACCAGGCATAGGGGATGCAGTTTGGAATTGACATCTTAGAAGAAAGCGATTAAAATAAAGTTATACTTTATTTTTAACGAAGGGGAAACGAGATGTATATTCGGAGGCATTTAGAGGATCAGATCAAAGCGGCGTCAGCGGCATATCCTGTGGTCATGGTGTGCGGTCAGCGGCAGGTAGGAAAGTCAACGATGCTGTATCATATAGAGGTAGAATAATATGATAACTAAATACTTAAAACTTAATAACCGGGAGGTGGTTTAATGGCTGTATTCTTCTTATTCATCTTTATTAGCGGCTTCTTATGGAGTTTTGCTAAAGAGCAATCCGGGGAGGGTAAAAAAACGGAAAAACGACCGAAACAGGAAAAATCACCCGCTCAAATCAAAGCGGAAAATATCGGAATGTTTGCCGTTGTATCACCCATTTTCCTTATCCGTGCTTTGTTAAGACTTAATAAATAGCCCTTTTCAGGGCTATTTTTTATTGCATCGATTAAATACCTGACTGCAAACTTAAAATCGCTCAAAAGGAAGAGAAGCGAAGGTATGTTACGCTCGATGACGGGAATGCCCGCAGGCTGGCGGAACGGGATCCGGCGCTCTTCTTTGAAACCTATGGGTATCCTTTGCTGATTGACGAGTTTCAGAGGGTGCTGTCTCTTTTGCTGGAGATGAAGAGGATCGTCGATGAAAAGGGGCTGAAGGGTGAGGATAACCACGGCATGTTTTGGCTGACGGGTTCCCAAAAATTTGTTATGATGAAAGATGTGGCCGATTCTCTGACAGGCCGTATTGCGGTCTTCGATATGGCGGGTTTTTCGTCTGCCGAGTTGGATGGCCGCAGCCCGGAAGTATTTTCTCCCGCGCTCGAGGATCTTCGCAGACGTGAGGCGCAAAGTGAAAAAAAGAGCAGCGCTCAAATATACGAGAGGATTTTCCGCGGAAGTATGCCGGGGCTCTTGACAGGGAAGATGGACCAGAACCGATTTTACATGGATTATGTCAATACGTATCTGGAGAGGGATATCAAAGATCTGGTGAAAGCGGGAAAACTCGGAGAATTTTATGATTTTCTGGTATTTATGGCAGCCCGCACTTCGCAGGAGTTAAAATATAACGAGATTGCCA
>CAZGED010000148.1:0-4660 GCA_964525085.1 uncultured Senimuribacter sp. | reverse complement strand
CGGGCGGCAGCGGAAAACGACAGAGTCGTGGTCAGCGATTTTGTCAATCCGACCCAGTTCGGTCCGGGCGAAGACCTGGAAAGCTATCCGCGGGATCTGAACCGGGACGCGGCCCTCTGTGAGGAGGCCGGCGCGGCTTTGATCTTCAACCCGGAAGTCGACGAGATGTATGCGCCAGACGCGACCACCTTTGTCAACATGACAGGACCGTCGGAGGATCTGTGCGGCCTGTCCCGGCCGATCCACTTCCGCGGCGTCTGTACGGTGGTTTCTAAGCTGTTCAACATCGTAAAGCCGGACCGGGCCTACTTTGGTCAGAAAGATGCGCAGCAGCTGGCGGTCATCAGGCGGATGGTCCGCGACCTGAACTTTGATATTCAGATCGTAGGCTGCCCGATTGTCCGTGAGGCGGACGGCCTGGCAAAGAGCTCCCGGAACACCTACCTGTCTGCGGAAGAGCGGCAGGCGGCCCTGGTGCTGAGCCAGGCGGTGAAGCTGGGCCGCGATATGGCGGAAGCCGGTGAGAAATCCGCCGATGTCATCGTCGACGCCATGAAAAAGCACATCGAGGCGGAGCCGCTGGCCAGGATCGACTATGTGAAGGCGGTAGACGCCGTGTCGGTCTCCCCGGTGTCGGAGATGAAACCGCCTGTCCTGGTGGCCATGGCCGTCTTCATCGGCAAGACCCGGCTGATCGACAATTTTATCTACGAAGGGTAACTTGGAGGAGACAGATACATGTACTTGAATATGTTAAAAGGAAAGATTCACAGAGCAACGGTGATGCAGGCGGAGCTGGACTACGTGGGAAGCATCACGGTGGACTCTGAGCTGCTGGAGGCTTCCGGCATTCTGGAATACGAAAAAGTCCAGATTGTGGATATCAACAACGGAGCGCGTTTTGAGACCTATACCATCGCCGGAGAACCGGGCAGCGGCATGATCTGCCTCAACGGCGCGGCGGCCCGCTGCGTGCAGAAAGGGGACAAGATCATCATCATGGCCTACTGCCAGATGACGCCGGAAGAGGTGAAGGATCATCCGCCCCGGGTGGTCTTTGTTGATGATGAGAACAGGATCAGCCGCGTGACCAGATACGAGAAGCACGGCCGGCTGGAAGATATGTAAAGGAAGTCTATCTTGTGGACCGGAGAGAAAGCCTCGGCCCCGCTGGCGGAAACGCCGGCGGGCGTCCGGGACTTTTTTTGCGGGGCGAAGAACGGCTTTGCCGGAGATATTCCGTTGACCAATGCTTCAAAAGCGAGTATACTTTATCGTAGAAAAGAAAATGGAAATAGAAGGAGGCACATACATGTTAACCATCAAAAAAGATCCGTCGTTTACCGAAAAACAGGTGCCGTTCGCGGTGCTGGAGGTGCACTTTCCGGCGGACAAGAGCCAGTGGGATCTGGAAGCCTTTGAAGCGCTGAAAGAGACGGAACTGGCGGAGATCCGCAGCCGCTTCGGCGCGGACACGGAAGCCGGTGCAGAGGCCGTATCCTATGAACGGAAGGCCGTCTTCGGCGAGAACCCGTATTACAGATACTTTAAAAAGTACAAAAAGAGCTATCCGATCATGATGCAGCTGGAATCCTACCTGCTGAAGGGCAGGCCGTTCCCCAGCGGTAATCCTGTCAACGAAATCGCTTTTTTGGCTGAGCTGAAGACGCAGATTCTGCTGGGCAGCCACGATATCGACAAGATCGAGGGAGACATGGTGCTGTTCTGCGGCACGGAAAAGACGGATTTCCCGGGAATGCGGGGCGATACGATCCACATCTATCCCGGCGACGTCAGCGCCCGTGACGATCGGGACATCATCCTGAGCATGATCGCCGGCGCCGATGCCCGCACCTACATTACCGAGGACAGCCGCAACGTGGCGTACATCTTCTTCGGCACGGCGCAGACGCCGGACGACCAGTTTGACCGGATGGCGGAGCTTCTGTCCCGCTACATCCACACGCTGACCCCTGCGGCAGAGATTCAGCTGGTTCGGGCGTAGAGAAATGATCAGAACCATATATCTGGCAGGCGGCTGTTTCTGGGGCCTGCAGAAGCTGTTAAAGGAGATCCCGGGCGTTCTGCACACGGTCAGCGGTTACGCCAACGGCAGCGGAGAGGCGGAGGCCGACTATGAGACGGTCTGCACGGGACGCACCGGCTTCCGCGAGACGGTGCGGGCGGATTACGATCCGGACGGGGTCACCCTGGACCGGCTGCTCTTCGCTTTCTTTGACGTCATCGACCTGGCCGCGGTGAACCGGCAGGGCAACGACGTGGGAACCCAGTACCAAAGCGGCGTGTACTGGGAGCCGGGAGACGAAGAGACCGCCAGGACAGCGGCCCGCGTAAGCAGTATCGTAAGAGAGCGATGCGAGGCCTTCGCCGTTGAACTGAAGCCACTGCAGAACTTCTTTCCGGCAGAGGACTTCCATCAGGATTATCTGGACAAATTCCCCGGCGGCTACTGCCACATCTCGCCCCTGACCATCAAAAGAATTCCGGCGGAGCAGATCGATCCGGGCCGTTATCCGCGGCCGGAAGAGCAGGCTATACGGGAGAAGCTGTCCGAGCTGCAGTACGCTGTGACCCAGAAGGCAGGCACAGAACCTCCCTTTGACAACGCCTTCTGGGACTTCGACCGGCCTGGCATCTACGTGGACGTGGTGACGGGCGAGCCTTTGTTCACATCAAAGGAAAAATTTGAAAGCGACTGCGGCTGGCCTGCCTTTTCCGCGCCGGTAGAGGCGGGAACCGTGACGGAGCTGGAGGACCGCTCCTTCGGCATGGCGCGCACGGAGGTCAGAAGCCGCAGCGGCAACTCCCACCTGGGGCACGTGTTCCGGGGGCCTTACGAAGGACCTGAAGGCGTGCGGTACTGCATCAACAGCGCGGCCCTGCGCTTTGTGCCCTTGGATGAAATGGAAGAGGCAGGATACGGCTGGCTGAAAAACAGAATTACAGAGGAAGCAGAATAACTTTAACGGGTATTTTTTCGCTCTGCGGGTATGCTATCTGTCAGAGAGGAGGAAGGACCATGGCTTCCATTTGGGAACGAGACGGGGAGATGCCCGCGTATCCTGCCATCGACGCGGACCAAAGGACGGAGACGCTGGTGATCGGTGGCGGTATGACCGGCCTTCTGTGCGGACATTTTCTGCGGGAACAAAACGGAGAATATCTGATCCTGGAAAAGGACAGGATCGCGGGCGGCGTGACGAAGAACACTACCGCCAAGCTGACCTGGCAGCACGGTAGGATCTATACGAAGCTGAGAAGAGCCTTTGGCACAGAGGGGGCGGCGGCCTATCTCGCGGCCGGCACCCAGGCGCTGGACGCCTACGGGAGGATCGTCAGAGAGAGGGAGATCGCCTGCGGCTATGAGAAGAAGAACAACTTCGTCTACGGACTGACTTCCGTGGAAAAAGCGGATCTGATCGAGGAGGCGGAGACGATTCGCTGTCTGGGCGGCCCAGGACTGCATGAGCCTGGACGGCGTGCCCTATATCGGCCCTTATTCCAGACATCTGCCAGGGGTCTTTGTGGCCAGCGGTTACAACAAATGGGGCATGACCGGTGCCATGGCGGCGGCGCTGGCCCTGACCGGACAGATGGACCGGGAGATCGCCAAGGTGTTCCGGCCCGACCGGACCATGCTGCGGCGGCAGCTCTTTGTCAACGGGTTCACGTCGGCGAAGAACCTTTTGACCCCTGGGACGCCCAGATGCACCCACATGGGCTGCGCTCTGAAGTGGAACCGGCAGGAGCACAGCTGGGACTGTCCGTGCCACGGGTCTCGGTTTGAGCGGGGCGGAGCCGTTATCAACGATCCGGCCCAAAGCCCACTATACGAAAAAGCGAAGGAGACGAGAAATGAAACAGATCAAACTAAAGCCTGACCCGCCCTTTCACAACAGTGTGGACGTGGCCGTCATAGATTTTCCGAAAGGCCTGGACGGCGGAGAGGAGCGGCAGAGGTGCAAGGTGACGGCGGAATTCGCCGAAAGCGACGTGCGCCGGCTGCAGGACAGGGGCCTGAGCTTTGATGAAGCCATGGAATACTACGAGGACTGGCTGTACAGGGTGATCAAAGTCCACCTGTCCCAGGATTGGGAGGCGGTCAGCGGCCGGGAGGAGGTCTTAGACATCATCAGAGAAAAGGTCAGGGCGTATTATTCCTAGAGACGCGCTTAAGGGAGATGGAAAAGAACCTATGTATGAATTTGTAAGTTTTACAGTTTCATACATAGGTTCGTTTTTTTTTGATTGGCCCGAGGCTATTCAGAACCGCCGGCCTTCCGTTTTTTTTCTCCAAAAGGGTGTGAGAAACGATCCAAATTGTGGTATACTATATGGTAGAAATTTTTTAGAGAAAGAGATGATAACCATGACGAAAGTAGATATTTTTTCTGGATTTTTAGGGGCAGGAAAGACCACTTTGATCAAAAAACTCATTGAGGAAGCCTACAAAGGCGAACAGATTGTATTGATAGAAAATGAATTTGGGGAGATCGGCATCGACGGAGGATTCCTGAAGGACGCGGGCGTGCAGATCAACGAGATGAACTCCGGCTGCATCTGCTGCTCTCTGGTGGGTGATTTCGGACGCGCCCTGGAGCAGGTCATCAGCGAATTCGCGCCTGACCGCATTCTCATC
>CAZGED010000147.1:0-4688 GCA_964525085.1 uncultured Senimuribacter sp. | reverse complement strand
CGGAAGGAATCCACAAAGCCCGCCGCCTGCAGGGTCCTCATCTTATCCCGCTCCTGATCGGAGAATCCCGCGTTGCCCCGGTTGGTCTTCGGATTTTTCAGGTCGATCTCTTCCTTCGCCACGTTCATATCGCCGCAGATGATGACCGGCTTTTTCTGGTCCAGTTCCACCACGAACCGGCGGAAGTCGTCTTCCCACTGCATCCGGTAGTCGATCAGCTTCAGCTGATCCTGGGCATTGGGCACGTACACGTTGACCAGGTAGAATTTCTCATATTCCAAAATCACAGCGCGGCCCTCGTCGGTATGGGAGCCGAAGTTGATCTGCACGCTGACCGGCTCTTCCTTGGCAAAGATAGCCGTACCGGAATAGCCTTTCTTCTTCGCGCTGCTGAAATACTCATAATCATATCCGGGCAGCTCCACCTGGGCCTGCCCTTCCTGCATCTTCGTCTCCTGAATGCAGATAAAATCCGGCGCCAAGGCCAGCATGGACTCGTTGAAGCCCTTTCCCAGACAGGCTCTGAGGCCGTTTACATTCCACGATACAAATTTCACGCTCTGCACCTCCCGGTCTATACCTTTGCCGCAGTCGTCACATTCGTCACAGTTGCCGCACTTGCCTCGTCCTGTTGCGGGGCTGCTGCGGCGGCTTCCTCAGCTTCAGCCTTCATAGCCTCTACGATTTTTGCCGGAATCAGGCGGCACTTTTCCTCTGATACGGACGCCACGGACACCCGCAGTCCCTTTGCCAGAGGAACCAGGAAGATGCCTTCCTTTTCCAGCCGCGCGCTGAGTGCGTCCGGATTCTCACAAGGGATAGAGACAAAAAAGCCCCCGTCAAAAGGCACGGTGGTCAGTCCGGCCTTTTCCGCTTCCTCTTCAAAGGCCTTGCCCCTCGCCAGCAGCATTCCGCGGATTTCCGCCCGCTCTGCCGTAACCTTCGCCAGCAAAGCGTCGTCGGAGAAGATTCTGGCGATGATGCTCTGGGCAGCCTTGGTGCAGTTGGACCAGCTTCCCCTGGCCGAAAACTCGCAGACCCTGCGGAACTCCTCCGCGATCTCCTTTGTCGGAGCCAAACAGATGGAAGCGCCGCATCGCATTCCGTAGATGGTATAGGTCTTGGAAGCGCTGTACGCTATGATCGGCAGAACATTGGCCGGCAGCGTTTCCAGCACCGGCAGGAAGGCCCGCTGTTCGTCCTCTTCGCCGGCAAAGTCGATGTAGGCAGCGTCCACCAGAAGGGCTACGCACTTCTCAGGGCCCACGTTTCGCAGAACCTCCACCACCTGTTTCCAGTCTTCCACGGTCAAAGCGTATCCGGTCGGATTGTGCGCCGGCGTGTTGATGATGACCACCAGGCGGTCCTGTACGGCCAGCAGCTCTTCTATTTTTGCCTGCAGGGCGCGGACATTATACCTTCTGTCTTCGGTAAACATCTCGTAGGTGTCGACGCTCCTGCCGATCTCCGCGGCGATGGTGCCGTACGGCGACCAATGCCAGTCGCTGGTCAAAACTTTGTCCCCCGGGCAGGAATAGTTGGCAATGACGTTTCTGATGGCTCCGGTTCCGCCCGGAGAAGCCACGGCCTCCACAAAGCCTTTGGGCTGATACTTACCGAAGGCCGCTTTGATCACCGCCTCACGAAAAGCCGGCGTGCCTCCGATGGGTGCGTAGCTGGCGTATTCCTCCGGTTCCAGTCCCATAAATGTATCGTCTACCGATGACAGCACCATCAAATCGCCGTCGTCGTCAAGCAGGGCGCCGATGGTCGCGTCGATCACCGCGTCGGCTCCCTGTTCTTCCTTCATTTCGTTCGCTCTGCGGCTGATGCCGAAGATCTTATCTTCTGTAGGGATCGTCCTTCCGTTCTGCGCCGCCATAATAAAATCAGCCATACTGACACCTCCTGTAAACTGAATGTGGTAAACCTCTTTTTCATGCTCTTTTCATGCTTTCCTATACTTCTGATATTATACAGCGAAGTGATTCTTTTTACAAGTTCTTCTTGATCGGAAGCCATGCTGCCGCCTGCCGCCATGAGGGGCCGGAAGGAATCTGCGGCGATGGACGTATGAGATCCGCCTGTCCTGGTGATACTAGGGGCAGGAGGTGAAGAAAATGCGACAGGTTGAAAAGAAAAAAGGAAAGGACAAGGTGGCCGCCGCGCTGGGGCTCTGCTTCTGCCTGATTGCGCTGACTTCGATTTTTACCATCAAAGCCAGCATTGACAAGATATCGGAAAGTGCGGGAGATGTTCCCGTCACCAAAAAGACCGCGGCCGACAAAGAGAAAGATCAAAACGCCGCGAAGGAAGAGACAAAGGAGCAGTCTCAGGAAGCCTCTGCAAAGATTCCGACGGTGGACAGCCGTGAGGAAGCCCCTGAGACCAGCACCTATGTTGCTCCCATGGATATGGACACTGCCGAGATCTCCAAGGACTATTCCATGGACATGGTCGTATATAATCTGACATTAGACCAGTACATGACCCATCCGGGCATCGATCTGGAGGCTCCGTCCGGCTCCGGCGTCAAAGCGATTGCAGACGGTACGATCACAGATATTTACGAAGATGACGCCTACGGCACTACCATAGAGATTTCCCACGGAGACGGGCTGGTGTCCCGCTACTGCAATCTTTCCACCGGTAAGCTGGCCGAAAAAGGTGACACGGTGAAGCAGGGCCAGGTCATCAGCAACATCGGCAAGACCGCCCTCTATGAGTCCATGGAAAAGACACATCTGCATTTTGAAATGCTGAAGGACGGCAAGCTGGTAGATCCCGGAAACTATATTTCCTTCTAACGGTCTGACTGTGCCTTTTTGCCTGACAGAAATTCCTTCTGACTGCAAAACAGAGCCTGTGATCTGATGATCAGGCTCTGAACTTTACATAGTTGATATTCTTCCCCGTGGACGCGAATTTATCTTCGTATTCGGTGGTAATATTTTCTTCGCTGTACGGCGACCGGTGCAGATCCCGGCTCATTTCCAGGATTTCCATGCCCTCCAGCCGAATTTGCTCCAGGGAGAAGTCAAACAGCCCCTCGTTGTCCGTCTTGAAGGCGATGACCCCGCCCGGCCGTATGATCTGGGCATACTGGCGAAGCCGCTTGCCATAGGTCAGCCTCCGTTTCGCATGGCGTTCCTTTGGCCACGGATCGCTGAAATTCAGGTAGACGCCTTCCAGCTCTCCGTCCGCGAACAAATCCCGGATATCCCTCACGTATTCCAGAATAAAACAAAGGTTGCCCGTCCCGGCCGTGTCCTCAGCGCCGCCTGGGTTTCCGGCCGAGTTGGCTGCATCGCCTGCAGTTTCGGCTCCGCTGACTTCAGGCGCTCCGTCTGCATCGTCTGCAGTTCCGGCCGTGCCGTTCAGGGCCGCCGCCTTTTCCAGCGCCCGCAGCACCACGCTTTCGTGGCCCTCCACGGCGATGTAGTTTCTCTCCGGGTGAAGCGCCGCGTGCCGGGTGATAAACTGGCCCTTGCCGCAGCCGATCTCCAGCCAGATGGGATTATCGTTGCCGAAGACCTCCTTCCAGCGTCCTCTGTGCGCCGCCGGCTCCTCTATGATAAAACGGCTGAAGACGTCCAGCCGCTCATCCAGATTCTTAAGCTTTCTCTGTCTCATAGCAGGATCCTTTCACAGATGACGCCGCCTAAAAACACCGCCAATATCACCGCGGCCAAAGCGTCATTTCCCGCAAATTTCATCTGATGCATCCTGGTTCTGCCCGTTCCGCCCCGATAGCACCTGGCCTCCATAGCCATGGCGAGATCCTGGGCGATGCGGAAGGCGCTGACAAAAAGAGGCACCAGGATCGGCACCAGGGATTTGGCGCGGGCCATCAGGTTGCCGCTTTCAAAATCCGCACCTCTGGCCTGTTGCGCCTTCATGATCTTATCCGTTTCTTCCAGCAGCGTCGGAATGAACCGCAGGGCGATGGACATCATCATGGCGATCTCGTGGGCCGGCACGCCGATACGCGCCAACGGTCGCAACAGCCGCTCGATACCGTCCGTCAGACTGATGGGCTTTGTGGTCAGGGTCAAAAGGGACGACCCGATGATCAGCATCACCAAGCGCACGGCCATAAACACGGCGCGGTACACCCCTTCTTCTGTAACCTTCAGAAACCCCCACTGCCACAACACATGCCCGTTCATCATGAAGATGTTCAGGCAAAAAGTAAAGATGAGCAGGATCAAAATCGGTTTCAACCCCCGCATGATGAAGCTGAGAGGCACCTTTGACACCGTCACCACGGCAGCCAGAAAAACAGCGCAGACCGCCATGCCGATGAAGTCATCTGCTATGAAAAGCGCCACGATAAACAACAGCGTCCCTATGATTTTCAATCTCGGGTCCAGCCGGTGAAGGGGAGACGGGCTCCCGTAATACTGACCCAGTGTAATATCTCTTATCATTGTTTCCTCTGCAAATAGTTATAGATTTCTTCTTCCGCCTCTTTCAGCGACAAAACGGTTTCCGCCACATCTGCGCCGCATTCCCGCAGGCTGTTCAT
Source organism: uncultured Senimuribacter sp. (assembly GCA_964525085.1). Classification (GTDB taxonomy): domain Bacteria; phylum Bacillota; class Clostridia; order Peptostreptococcales; family Anaerovoracaceae; genus Senimuribacter. The sequence goes on along the minus strand of CAZGED010000147.1, from coordinate 160 downwards.
CAGCTCCGTCACCGGCGGCACACCCAATCCCAGTCCCGCCAGGCGGTCCTTTTGTGAAAAGACCTCCTTTGGCGTTCCTACCATGACCGCTTTGCCTTCGCTCATGACGATGACCTTGTCGGAAAGCTGCGCCACATCGGCCATGTTGTGACTGACGAAG
>CAZGED010000146.1:0-4728 GCA_964525085.1 uncultured Senimuribacter sp. | reverse complement strand
GTCCTGAGAAGCGGCAATATCCACGTTCTCCGGCGCGAAGATGAAAATGTTGTTGGCGACCTTCTGCACGTTTCCGTTGAGGGCGTAGGTGGCGCCGCTCATGAAATCAAAGATCTTTCTGGCAACCTCGGTTTCCAGTTTTTCCAGATTGATGATGATCGGCCGTCTGCCCTTCAGGCTGTCCACCAGCTTCGGACACTCTTCAAAGGCCTTTGGCTCGATGAGGACCAGCTTAAACGCATTGGTGTTGGCCACAGAGAAGCGCTTTTCCTGCGGCTTTGACGCGGAGGAAGCCGGCGTATACGGCTTTTTCTCGCGGCTTGGGGAAGACTCTCCGAAGGATTTTCTCGGTGCTGCTTCCTTTGCCAGCTTTTCTTTTGCTGCATTCACTTCTTCTTCCGTGATCATTTCGTCTTCATCTAATTCTTCAATTCCGATGACTTTTTTGATTGAATCAGTAAAACCCATTTTTCATTCCTCCTGCTTTCTCTATTTTTCTTCACTGCGGTAATCTCTATACCCGAAGATGGCGGTACCCACCCGAATCAGGTTGGAGCCTTCCTCGATGGCGGCCTCGAAATCGTTGGTCATACCCATGGAAAGGTATTGGAAATCGACCCGCTCGATCTGCTCCTCCGCATATTTATCGTACAGCTTCTTTACTTCCGCAAAGTAAGGCCGTGCGTCGTCAGGGTCTTCCTCAAAAGGTGCGATGCACATGAGCCCACGGATGCGGATGTTCTCGCACTGCCGGGAGATATCCCGAATCAACTGGTCCGTCTCCTCTGTGGTGATGCCGAACTTGGATTCCTCCATGGCCGAGTTGACCTGGATCAGAATGTCCATGGTCAGGCCATGCTGTGCCGCCCGCTTGTCGATCTCCTTGGCCAGGTGCAGGGAATCCACGGAATGGATCATGCTCACCTTGTCGATGATGTATTTCACCTTGTTGGTCTGCAGGTGGCCGATCAGGTGCCAGCGCACCGGCTTTACCCGGTCGTACTTGTCCATGATCTCCTGGACCTTGTTCTCCCCGATGTCGGTAATGCCCGCGTCGATGGCCTCGTTCATTTCCTCAGGGCTGTGCAGCTTTGTCACCGCCACCAGCAGCACGTCGTCGCCGCTGCGTCCGGATCTCTCTGCCGACTTCGCCTTCCGTTCATTTATAAATTCGATATTCGATTTGATTGACATGTCGTCATCGCTCCTTCCCGCTGTCATGCTTTGTCGATTTATGTTGGATTCTTCAAAACCTCGTCGTAGATCTCAACGGTGCTGATCAGCTCGCCCTCTTCATCTGTATAGGTCCCGTCCTCTACCAGGGAATACTGCCCATCCGTCTTTTCCACGGAAATCGGTACAAAGACAAAATTGCCTGATCTGATTTTGACGTAAACGCCCTGCTTGCCGTCTTCCTCCACGATGCTGCTGTTTTCCAGGATCAGCCCCCGGTTTTCATAGGTGATCAGGCTGACCTTTGCTACCCGCGTCTTGGCAAAACCGCCGTAGTAGTAGACAGTTTCCAAGATGATTCTGACCTTGCCGTCCATCTTCTTGATGGATTTGACGTCCATGCGGACCTCATCGTCCTCAAAGACCACCTTCAACTCCTGGCCAACCTCGTACCGGTCGGCAGAGCTTTCCTCCACGAAGCAGACCAGATACCATTTGGTCCTGTCGGCGATCTTGAATACCGGCTCGCCTTTTGCCGCCGTATCCCGTTTCAGATCCACCACCGCATCCTGGGTCACCTTGCTGTAGTAGCTGAGGCCGCCCTTTTCCATGGTTTCCGGCGTCAGCTTGCTTTCGTAGCCGTCGGCGTAGTAGCACACGATGCCGACCTCTTCCGCCGCGTAGCTCTCGGTCTCCACGGCGCTGTCGCCCAGCCGGGAAAGCAGATCCGTATAGGCGGTGTCGATTTCACCGCCGCCGTCTCCGCTGACCTCCATGATCGACGTGCCGCTGCGGACCAGCGTCCCCTCTTCGATATAGCGGTTGATGCTGCCGCCGCTGCCAGCCGTATAGACCTTCTCACTGCGGACCAGCCAGCCGTCGGCCTCGTCGCAGATCTTCAGCTCCCCGTAGGTAGCCGTATAGGACGACACCAGCGCCCCTGTCACCTTGGGTACGATATAGATGATCACATAAAGGGCGACAATGGCAATGATAAATAAAACGAGCGGTTTTTTCTTGATTTTCTTCATACGTTTATTTTACATCATTTTATTACTTTGTCCAATACTTTCTGTTCATCTTTTGCCAATTCTTTGCGATTCTTCACAAATTCATCAAAGAGATCCGGCCTGGCCTCTTTGGTCAGGCGCAGGGACTGTTCCAGCTTCCACAGGCGGATCAGCTTATGGTTGCCGGAGAGCAGCACCTCCGGCACGTCGCAGCCTCCATAGCTGCGGGGCTTGGTATACTGTGGATATTCCAAAAGACCGCTGTAGATGGACTCCTCCATGGCGGAGCCGCCGCTTGCCAGGACGCCGGGGATCAGACGCGCCACGGAATCGATGAGAACCATGGCCGCCAGCTCTCCGCCGGTCAGGATGTAGTCTCCAATGGACACCTCCTCCATGTTCCAGTGATCCAGCGCCCGCTGGTCCACGCCTTCGTAATGGCCGCACAGAATCGTCAGCTCTGTCTCGGTGGACAGCGCTTTGATCTTCGCCTGATCCAGAATCTTCCCCCGCGGCGACATGTACAGGATCTTCCGCGGCTCCGGCTGGATGCTTCTCAGTGCGTCAAAGATGGGCTGGGCCATCATGACCATGCCCGGGCCGCCGCCAAAGGGCGTGTCGTCGACCTTCTTATGCTTATCCTCTGTGTAATCGCGAATATTGATAAAGTTCAGTTCCAGGATTCCCCGCTCCGCCGCCTTGCCCAGAATACTGCCTGTAACGGCGGTGAACATCTCGGGGAACAGGGTCAAAATGTTGATCTTCATAACGGGCTCGCTCCTTCTGCTCTATCCTAATCTTTCTGATCCTTGACCGGCCAGTCCGGCGCTCTACCGGTCCGCATTCCATCGATCCGGCGGTCTTATCCCTCGATCATGCCCTCGATCAGCTGTACTCTGACAAAACCGCCTTCCGGGCTGACCTCTTTGACAAACCGGGAAACGGCCGGAATCATGGCCTCGCCGCCTGCCGTCAGCCTGACCACATAGATGTCCTGGGAGGACGGCTGCAGCACGTCTTTGATGGTTCCGATGGCTTCTTCCGTCTCCGCGTCGATGACGGAGAGGCCGATCAGGTCCCGTATATAAAAGGTATCCTCCGGCAGCTCCGCAAGGTCGTCTTCGGTGATGAACACGTCCCTGTTCTTCATGGCCTCTGCCGCGTTCCGGTCGTCTACGCCGGCCAGCTTCAGAATGACCATGTGCTGCTGATACCTGACTTTTTCGATTTCATAAGGGGTGTCGTCAACGATGATCCGGCCGAGCTCCTCGTATCGTTCCCGATAGCCGGAGTAATTGTAGACCTTCACCTCGCCCCGCAGGGCTACGGCGTTGACGATTCTTCCGATTTTGATTTTCTCCATTTTTCTCCTAACTACATGTCAGGCACATGAAGATACGTTTCCCGTATATCCATGTGCCTTCGTCTTACATGATACTGGTGTGGCCTATTTCTCGTCTTCAGAGACGATCTCTACGACCACTTTTTTGTTTTCTTTCGTAGCTGCGGCCTTTACTACGGTACGAAGCGCCTTGGCGATGCGGCCCTGTTTGCCGATCACCTTGCCCATATCATCAGCTGCAACCTGAAGCTGCAAAACACTGCCGTGCTGATCCGTCTCTTCTGTCACGACGACATGCTCCGGATGGGACACCAGTGACTTTGCAATTGATTCAACTAACTTAGTCACGTTATTTCACCGCTTTCTTATTCCATGATGCCCGATTTCTTGAACAGACCCTTTACGACATCTGTCGGCTGCGCGCCATTTCCGAGCCATTTCTTGGCCTTTTCAACGTCGATCTTGATGACTGGCGGTTCTGTCAGCGGATTGTAATATCCGATCTCCTCGATGAACTTGCCGTCTCTTGATGTGCGGGAATCTGCTACAACAACTCTATAAAAAGGCTTTTTGTGCGCACCCATTCTCTTTAACCTGATCTTTACCATTATCTTGTTCCTCCTTAGATATTTAATATTTGTTTTTGTTGATTTATTTACTGCCTGCGCTGCCGGCCCGTTCTATGTTCCGCCCGCGGCAGGCTTGATTATCTTGAATTGACTTAGAAGAGGCCGCGGAACATCTTGTTCCTCTTCAGGGCCTTCGGATTGGAGAACTGCTTCACCATCTTCTTCATATCCTCGTATCTCTTGATCAAATTGTTGACCTTGCTGACCGGCTGTCCGCATCCCGCCGCGATCCGCTTTCTGCGGCTGGCGTTGAGAATGTTGGGATCCTGCCGTTCTTCTTTGGTCATGGACTGTATGATGGCTTCCATCTGGCGGAATTCCTTTTCGCTTTCCTCCAGATCCACGCTCTTCATCTGCGCCGGTGAAATGCCCGGCATCATCTCCAGGATCTTGCCGATGCCGCCCATGTTCTTGACCTGTCCCATCTGGTCCAGAAAATCTTCCAGGGTGAACTGGTTTTTCTTCAGCTTCTTTTCCAGCTCTTCGGCCTTTTCTTCATCGTAAGCGGCTTCTGCCTTTTCGATGAGGGAAAGCATGTCGCCCATGCCGAGAATCCGGCTCGCCATGCGCTCCG
>CAZGED010000145.1:0-4733 GCA_964525085.1 uncultured Senimuribacter sp. | reverse complement strand
CCAGCACCACGATGTCGGCGTACTGCCGGCTGGGCTGGACGAACTGCTCGTGCATAGGCTTAACAGTGGTCAGATACTGGTCGATGACCGAGTCCAGAGAGCGCCCCCGTTCCTTCACGTCCCGGAGGATGCGGCGGAGGATGCGCACGTCGGCGTCGGTGTCAACGAAAATCTTGATGTCCATCAGGTCGCGCAGGGCCTTGTTTTCAAAGATCAGGATGCCCTCCACAATGACCACCTTGGTGGGCCGCACCTCCACCGTCTCTTCGGAGCGGTTGTGGATGGTGTAGTCATAGACGGGGCAGTGGATGGCCTGGCCGGCGGTCAGCCGTTTCAGGTCGGCCACCATCAGGTCGGTGTCAAAGGAATCGGGATGGTCATAGTTCAGGGCGGCGCGTTCCTCATAGGTCATCCCTACATGCTCTTTGTAGTAATTGTCGTGGTAAACAACGGAGACGTCCGGACCAAAGATAGACTGGAGCTTGCGGGTCAGGGTGGTCTTGCCTGAGCCGGTGCCGCCGGCAATGCCGATGATCATGGTGGACATAGGAGAGCCTCCTTTAGTATGTATCATTGTAAAATATAGTGCGCTAAGATTGCCATGGCTATTCTAACACAGGAAAAACGAAATAACAACCATACGAAAGAAAATGGTGAAAATACCGGGAAAAAGGGGGAAAAGGGGGAAAAATCGGAAAGATTTTAGGAGATCTGTAAAAAAGTTAATTTTTTGACGTTTAGTCTTGTATTTTCCGGGGCGAGCGATTATAATGTGCATGATTGAAGGGAGGCCATTATGGTCAATATTGTATTAGTAGAACCTGAAATTCCGCAGAATTGCGGCAATATTGCCCGTACATGTGCCGCAACCCGCAGCCGCCTCCACCTGATCGAGCCGCTGGGCTTTGACATCAGCGAGAAAGCGGTGAAGCGGGCCGGACTGGACTACTGGCCCATGGTGGATTTGACAGTCTATCCCAGTCTGGACGAGTTTTTCACCCGAAATCCCGAGCCTGACCTCTGGCTGGCCACCACCAAGGCGCCCAGAGATTATACCCAGGCCCGGTTCCGGGACGGCTGCTGGCTGTTTTTCGGCAAGGAGACGGCCGGCCTGCCCCAAGACCTCCGGGAACGGTACTACGACCGCTGCGTCCGCATCCCCATGCGTCCGGACGCCCGGAGCCTGAACCTGTCCAACTCGGTGGCCATTCTCGCCTATGAGGCGCTGAAGCAGCAAGGCTTCCCCGGCTTATCTGGAGAGGGCGAAATGGCCCGGAGTTGACCCCGCGTGAGCGTATTCCCGATGGATATGAAAGGAGCGTCACTATGAACTACAACAAGAAAACAGTCAAAGACGTCGATGTAAAGGGCAAGAAGGTGCTGTGCCGCTGCGACTTCAACGTGCCTCAGGATAAGACCACCGGCGCTATCACTGATGACAAGCGGATTCGTGCCGCGCTGCCCACTATCCAGTATCTGCTGGATCAAGGCGCTGCCGTGATTGCCTGTTCCCACCTGGGCAAGCCGGAGCCGGATTTCGAAAAGTGGGCCAAGAAGCAGGCTGAGAAGGGCAAGGCTCCTGAGGAACTGACGGAGGCCAAGTGGGAGAAGGCCCTGAAAAAGCTGACCCTGGCCCCAGTGGCCCAGCGCCTGAGCGAGCTGTTGGGCAAGGAGGTCATCATGGCCGCCGATGTGGTTGGCCCGGACGCCACCGCCAAGGCCGCCGCCCTCCAGCCGGGCCAGATCCTGCTGCTGGAGAACACCCGCTTTGAGAAGGGCGAGACCAAGAACGATCCCGCGCTGGCCAAGGCCCTGGCCGACATGGCCGACGTGTATGTGTCCGACGCCTTTGGCGCCGTCCACCGTGCCCATGCTCTTCCCCCGCCTATAACCATTGCTGATTTAACGCGCGATTCTTTTCACATTGTAGTATTTCACGAAATCTTTATACGGGATGTTGTCCCACATGATCGTCGGATCTGAATAGATCCATTTTTCTCCGTCCCAACATCGGATAATCATGTGCAGGTTGCCAGATGTTTTATCGGAAGAAAGCAGGTTGGTTGTTACAGCCATGGTTTCCGTGTAAATCCCTGCATCTTCCAAAAGGACTTTCGCAGCCCTTGCGTAATGCCAGCATACTCCGCGCCCGTCATCCAGTGCGTTTTCCATCGATACGTTTGAGTAATTCAGATCATATGAGAGCTTGCTCCATATCAGACCGCACGCCGTCAGGACTTTGTCGCTGACATTTTCTCCTGTCAATTTAGCTTCTGCCCATGGCCCGGATTCAAATTTTTCCACAATCTTATCCTTCAGGGCTATTTTGTCGTAACAATAGCTTTTTTCGTCCGGGATCTTCAAGCTGTATGTTCCGTCCGCGTTCGTGGTTCTCTTGCAGCTATCCGTATTCGCGTTCAGCATTTCCTGAAGATCCCAATAATCCCAGAAGTCCGCCAGGTCTGACTCAGTCTCGAACGTCACGCGTTCGCCTTCTGAAAATTTTTCTGCCAGCTCCTTTTTTGTCCCGTCAGGGTCATAGGACGGGCTGATGTAAATTCCGTCTGAATTGAAATACAGCCCGTCTGAATTCGTCCCGTCTCTTATGATCCCTTCCTTTCCGTCAACGTAATACAGGTTCCCGCGCAGGTCGCAGTTCCAGCCTTGGGTAAACTGCTCCCGCTCGCTGTCGTCAGCGCAGGTATATTCCTGGACTTCTCCGTCCGCAATCCACTGCCCGTCCGCGTTCAACTGGCGCCCGTCCACGGACGTGTCCTTCGCCATGGTTCCGTCTTCTCCGAAATAATAGCTTTTCCCGTCGATCCACTGCCAGCCCGTGGCATAATCGCCATTGTCATTTTTGTATCTCCAGTCCTCGCCGGACGCTTCCCACTGGCCGGCGAAAGATGTCATGCTTATGCAGGCTGCCATCATCATGGCGATGGCTGCCGAATTGCTGATCCGTCTTTTGTCTTTCATTTTTTCTCCTTTTTCTTTGTTGTGGCTGTTGCTTGCTGGCTGCCTGGCTTCCCGTTTCAGCCGCTAACGCCCCGGTTAAAACTCATTACCCTGCGCGTATCGTAGTAATCCGTGAAATCCACATAATGGATAACCTGTCTGAAGTTCGACGGGTCTGAATATATCCACTTTTCTCCATCCCAGCACCGGATCCACATATGGTCGCCTTCATAGTATTTTCCTGACATGGTTTCTGTGTAAATCCCCGCGTCTTCCAGAAGGACTTTCGCGGCTTTCGCCATATGCCAGCACACGCCGCGCCCATCGGTTAGCGCCTGTTCCATAGACACGTATTTGTAATTTATGTCATATTCGAACTTTTCTGTCACCTTATGGAAAGCCTGTCCGATGCATTCCTCGATGGTTTCTCCGGTTACTGGTCCCAATTCTTCGATGATGCGCTTTTTGAGCCCGTCCCTGTCGTAATAATTAGCGTACTGCATTCTCAGCCCGCAGCTTCCGTCCGGGCTCTCGTTTACGATCATCTTCTTAAGATCCCCATTGATATGTTCCTGCAACTGGTAATATTCCAGAAAATCGAGCATCTCGTCCTCGTTTTCGAAAGTGACGTACTCCCTTGCTGCGAACTTTTCCGCCATTTCTTTCTTCTTTCCGTCTGGATCATACGCCGGGCTAATGTAAACGCCGTTTTCATCGAAATACAGACCGTTTTCGTTTTTCTGATCCTTGAGCATTTCTCCTTTTTCATTCACGAAGTACAGATTCCCTTGTTCGTCCGTCGTGAATTTATAAAAAGAATTGCTGTCTTCATTTGTCTGTACGACTCCGTCCACGGTCCACTGGCCGTCCGCGTTCACCTGGAACCCGTCCACGACCGTGTCCTTCGCCATGGTTCCGTCTTCTCCGAAATAATAGCTTTTCCCGTCGATCCACTGCCAGCCCGTGGCATAATCGCCATTGTCATTTTTGTATCTCCAGTCCTCGCCGGACGGCTCCCATTGACCTGCAAATGCGGTTATGCTTATATTGGATGCCGTCAATATGGCGAGGACTATTGAAATGAATTTGTTTTTCTCCATAAAAGCCTCCTTCCGGATGTATTATGAGATATTTCAAAATTTTCCCCTTATATGCAAAAAAAACAGCCATGGCAAAGGATACCGTTGGCTGTTTCCTGCTGTGGAGCCTCACGCGACGAAAGCACGAGCGCGCGGCGGCAGATCATCAACTGCCTTCTCCGGCATCAAGTCGGCCCGCAGCCTCACGCTTCGCCTTTTCTTCAGGCGCCGCCGTTTTGACCTGCTGACGCTCTGCGCGCATTCCTGCTTCCCCCATCTTGTTCTGGCAATTTGCTGCTTCTGGCAGTTTCCATGATAGAGGCTGTAAGCCCCGCAATGGACTGGATCTCAGACGGGATGATGATTTTGGTTGCTTTCCCATCCGCTGCTGCCGCAAATGCTTCCAGGCTCTTAAGCTGAATGACGGCATTGTCTGCACCAGCTTCCTTGATATAGCGGATTCCGTCCGCCTGCGCCATCTGGACCATACGCAGCGCCTCCGCCTGACCTTCCGCCTCCTTGATCCGTTTCTGTTTTTCCGCTTCGGCACGCAGGATTGCAGCCTCTTTTTCAGCCTCCGCATTCAATACAGCAGATTCTTTGTTCCCTTCCGCTACAAGGATCATAGACTTCTTTTCTCCTTCGGCACGCAGGATTGCCTCACGCCTTTCGCGCTCTGCCTTCATCTGCTTCTCC
>CAZGED010000144.1:0-4752 GCA_964525085.1 uncultured Senimuribacter sp. | reverse complement strand
ATGTGCTTTTGATGCTTGCGTGAAGGCGGCAGGATTGATATAATGAAAAGAGTGAAAGGTAAAGCGTGAAATGCAGTGAAGCAGAACACAGAGGGGGATATCTTATGAAGGAAAAAATTTTGGAGATCAAGCAGGTCCTGGATCGGCAGCGCCAGCTGTTTCGCAGTGGCGCCACCCGGGATCTGGCATACCGCAGGGACGGATTGATTCGGCTGCGGGAGGCGGTCAGAACCCATGAGGAAGAGCTTCTTGCGGCCCTTCAGGCAGATCTGGGCAAATCCGCCTATGAAGCCTACGCCACGGAGCTGGGCATCGTGTATAGCGAGATCAGTTATCTGCTCCGGCATCTGAAGCGGCTGGCGCGGCCGAGGCGGGCCGGGACGGGCCTTGCCAACTTCCCTTCCGGCGGAAAGATCCTGCAGGAGCCCTATGGCAGCGTTTTGATCCTGTCACCGTGGAACTACCCCGTGCAGCTGACCCTGACGCCGCTGGCGGGAGCTTTGGCTGCCGGCAACTGCGCCGTCGTCAAACCGTCGGCCTATTCGCCAAAGGTTTCCGAGGCGATCAAAGGGATTCTGGCCGAGGCTTTTGACGAGTCTTACGTGTATACGGTGACCGGGGGAAGAGAGGCCAACCAGGATCTGCTGCGTCAGCCCTTCGACTACATCTTTTTCACCGGCGGCAAGGCCGTGGGCAGACAGGTGATGGCCGCGGCAGCAGAGCATTTGACCCCGGTGACCCTGGAGCTGGGCGGCAAAAGCCCGTGTATCGTAGACGAAACGGCGGATATCGCCATGTCCGCCAGACGGATCGTCTGGGGCAAATTCCTCAACTGCGGTCAGACCTGTGTAGCACCTGATTATGTGCTGGTCCACAGCTCGGTAAAAGAGGAACTGGTCCGTGCCATGGACCGGGCCATCCATGCGCTGTACGGGGACGATCCCCTGGAGAGTAAGGATTACGGGAAGATCATCAATGAGAAGCACTTTGACAGGCTGTGCGGCCTGCTGGAAGCGGAGCCGCCGGCGCGGACCTGGTATACAGACCGGAACCGGCTGAAGATCGGACCGGTGATCCTGGAGGACGCCGGCTGGGAAAGCCCCGCCATGGAAGATGAGATCTTCGGACCGATCTTGCCGGTCATCACCTACGACCGATTAGATGAGGCGAAGAGCGAGATCGAAAAAAGACCGCGGCCGCTGGCGCTGTATCTGTTCAGCCGTTCGGAACAGAATATCAGATATGTGACGGGAAGCCTGTCCTTCGGCGGCGGCTGTGTCAACGATACGATCATGCATCTGGCCGCGCCCGGCCTGCCCTTTGGCGGCGTAGGAGAGAGCGGCATGGGCAGCTATCACGGCAAACAGAGCTTTCGGACCTTCAGCCATCAAAAGAGCGTGCTCCGCAAAAGCCTCCGCGTGGACGTGCCGCTGCGGTATCCTCCTTACGGAGACAGCCTTCGCTGGCTCAGAATGTTCCTGAGATAGAGGCGGGCGAAGCGGGCAGAAACGGAGCCCAGCGGATCCTCATGAGAGGCTGTCATCAAAATCAAAAAAACAGAAGAAAAAGGACAGTAGTTAGAAGCAAAGAAAAGCAGAGAGGAAAACGATAAAAATATGACAGAAGACAAAAATAGGGACATGCGATATGCGGTGCTCATCGACGCCGACAATATCGCGGGAAAATACATCAAGACTATCATGGATGAGGTGTCCACCTACGGGACGGCCACGTACCGGAGGATCTACGGAGACTGGACCAATCCCAACCTGGAAGGCTGGAAGAAAAACCTGCTGGAAAACTCCATCATTCCGGTCCAGCAGTACGGCTATACCACGGGAAAGAACTCCACAGACGCGGCCATGATCATAGACGCCATGGATATCCTGTATTCAGAGAACGTGGACGGTTTCTGCCTGGTAACCAGCGACAGCGATTTTACCAGGCTGGCGGCGCGGCTGCGGGAATCCGGCATGGACGTCATCGGCATGGGCGAGCAAAAGACGCCGAGAGCCTTTATCGCGGCCTGCAACCGGTTCAAATATCTGGATCTGATCTATTCAGAGAAGAAGGAGATGGCCAAGGCGGATGAAGAGGTGAAGGAGAGCAAGAAAGCCAGCGTCCAGGGCAACCTGGAAGCCCTGAAATCCTCCATCGTGGACATGGTGGAGGAGAACTCCGACGACGACGGCTGGATGACCACCGGCGCTTTGGGAACCATCTTGTCCAAGCGGTATCCCGATTTCGATGTGCGGAACTTTGGATATACCAAGCTGACGCCGTTTATCCGATCCCTGAACGTCTTCGAGATCCGGGTGCACCGGGCCGGCCCGAACAACAAGCAGATCCTGATACGGAAGAAAGAAAAATAGGAAAAAGAATAGAAAAAGAGGCAGACCATGACCACGTTGGAAAAGGTACGGAAGACGATCAGAGACCATCAATTGATCGAAAAACATCAGCACATCGTACTGGGACTCTCCGGAGGCCCGGATTCGCTGTGCCTTTTTCATATACTCCTGCGGCTGGCGGAGGACTGGGACCTGACCATCTATCCGGTCCACGTCAATCATAAGCTGCGGCCCGGCGCGGCCGAGGCGGACCAGCGCTTTGTGGAGGATTTCTGCCTTCAGGCGGGGTTTCCGGCCAGGGTGTACGTCTATGACTGTGGCGCCATCGCGGCAAAGGAGCGCCTGACCAGCGAGGAGGCCGGCCGCAAAGTCCGCTATGAAGCCTTTGCCAGGGAAGCCGCGAAGCTCCGGTCAAAGGGCGTCAGGCCGGAGGATATCCGCATCGCCGTGGCGCAGAACGCCGACGACCAGGCGGAGACGATTTTGTTCCGCATCTTGCGGGGCGCGGGCACAGACGGACTTTCCGGCATCAGCTACAGCCGCTTTGATGAGGAGGAGAATCGAATCGTCCGCCCTCTGCTGGACATATATAAGGAAGAAATTTTGGCGTATTGCCGTGAAAACCGACTGCGGCCCTGTGTGGACGCCACCAACCAGGAGCCGGTGTACACCAGGAACCGGCTGCGGCTGCAGCTGATCCCGCTGCTGGAGCAGGAATACAATGCCAATATAAAGGATACACTGAATAGGATGGGAAAAATCGCGGCCCGGGACAGCCAGTTTCTCTGGGCACAGGCGAAGCAGGCTTATGACCGCCTTTGCCTGCGTCAGACTCCGGCCATGGTGACCCTGGCGGGAGACGGGCTCAGGGAGCTGGACCCGGCGCTGCGGCAGCGGGTTCTGTCGCTGGCCTTTCAGCAGGTCGGACTGACCGAGGACGTCAGCTACACCCACTACGAGAGCTGTGAAGCCATCGTGTTTCACGCCGGACCGTCAGCAGGCTGTGATCTGCCGGACGGATACCGTTTTGTCCGCGTCTACGGTGACGTGCGCATTGCGTCAAAAGCGTACGCGTCGGGGGAAGCTGCGCCGTCGGAGGTGCGGATCCGCGTCGTGACGGCGGAGGAATACAGCCGGCTTCCGGCGAGGAAAGGAGGCCGCGCGGCCTTTGATCTGGACGCTTTGGAGGCAGTGTATGGGGAACACGCCGCCGGACTGCTGTGCATCAGAACCCGGCAGCCGGGAGATTTCATCGCCCTGAGCGGGGGAGGCAGGAAGAAGCTGCAGGATCTCTTCGTGGACCGCAAGGTGCCGAGGGAGGACCGGGACCGGATCCTCCTTACCGCAGTGGGCAGCGAGGTCCTGTGGGTATTGCCCGCAGGGGGATGGAGCCGGTACAGTGGAAAATATTCTGTGGAGACAAGTACAAAAAAGGTGATATATATTGAAATAATTTGTGATGTGTGCTAAAATAGTACGACTGTTTTGTTAAGAAAGAACAAATTCCAGCAAGACTGAAAATATATATGGGAGGAAAAATAAGAATTGAAAAAATTTGCGAAGAATGTAAGCATTTACTTGATCATCTTTGCTCTGGTTCTCGTGGCGGCGTTCTTTTATAAGGGCTCTGACGGGGAATACAAGCAGGTCAAGTTCTCAACCTTTGCCAATTACCTGGAGCAGGAGAAGATCAGTGAGATCACCATCGACGGGACCAAGCTGACCGGCAAGGTGGGAACCGACTCATACGTTTACACCTATGCATCTTCTGTCGTGGAGGTTAGCTATCTAGAGGATGCGTACATCTTCCCGCAGATGGATGAAAAGACCTTGACGGTGGAAACGCCGCAGCCAAGCTCGGGCTCTGCGATCCTCAGCCTGTTGCCGACCCTGATCATGGTGGTAGCGCTGGGTTTCCTGTTCTATCTGATGATGAACCAGGGCGGCAATGGAAAAGCGTTTTCCTTTGGGAAGAGCAAGGCGCGGATGTACAAAGGCGAGGGGAAGAAGATCACCTTTGACGACGTAGCCGGATTAGATGAGGAAAAAGAGGAACTGGCAGAAGTCGTGGACTTCCTGAAAGATCCGAGGAAATACAATGAAGTAGGCGCCAGGATTCCGAAAGGCATCCTGCTGGTCGGCCCTCCGGGCACCGGTAAGACCTATGTATCCAAGGCGACAGCCGGAGAGGCCGGCGTGCCGTTCTTTACCATCAGCGGTTCTGACTTCGTAGAGATGTTCGTCGGCGTCGGCGCGTCCCGTGTCAGAGACCTGTTCGAGCAGGCCAAGAAGAACGCGCCTTGTATCGTGTTCATCGACGAGATCGACGCCGTGGGCCGCCAGAGAGGCGCTGGCCTGGGCGGCGGCAACGACGAGAGAGAACAGACCCTGAACCAGCTGC
>CAZGED010000143.1:0-4810 GCA_964525085.1 uncultured Senimuribacter sp. | reverse complement strand
GTTCAGCTTCTCTGACAATCCGGCCTTGCTGGGAGCGCCTCGCGGATTCCAGATCACCGTAACCGACCTGAAGATCGACGCCGGTGCGGGCTTCATCGTAGCGCGGACCGGCAACATCATGACTATGCCGGGTCTGCCGAAGGTACCGGCCGCTGAAAAGATCGACGTGGACAATACGGGAAAGATTACCGGTCTGTTCTAAAAGTGCATCATTGACGTCGAGCCTCTTTACTGGTAAAATATAGGGAGTATTGAATGCTGCGAGGTGATAGACACATGATTAGAAAATATGAACCGTGGGATATCGATTCTGTAATGGAGATCTGGCTGAATGCGAGCTGCAACGCCCATGAATTTATCGACCGAGGTCATTTTGAGGATACATTTGCCGAGGTAAAGGAGATGATTCCTCAGCTGGAGGGATATGTCTGCGATGAAGAGGACGAGGTCAAAGGGTTCATCGGGCTGGAGAACGGCTATGTCAAGGAGCTGTTCGTCAAACCCAGCCGCCAGGGAAACGGCGTCGGCAAGGCTCTCCTGGATCATGTAAAGCAGGATCGGGAGGTTTTGATGGTAAACGTCTACCGAAAGGATGAAAAGGCCTTTTACTTCTGCCGGCGTGAGGACTTCAACGTGGCGGAGGTAGCCGTAGAGAATGCTACGGGTGAGACCGAGATCACCATGGAGTGGACCAGAGGATAGAACACAGTAGAATTGCAGCAGGCTGCGGAACAAGGCGCAAAGGTCGCTGAGTGCGCAGCCTGTTTTTATGGATCAGACATGTGAGGCAATGGCAGCGACAGCAGCAGATTACGACGTCAGCATCATCTCCAGGGAGCTGTCCTCAAAAAAGGTATTGGCGTTGTAGAGGAACAGGACTTGGGTGATCCCTTCCTTTTTCATCAGGGCTTCGATATCCTCAAAGTAGTACCGGGGATCGACGACCACGATCTCGCGGAAATCCTGGGCCAGGAAGGGAATCATGCTGTTGGCGTAAGAATCTTTGATCAGCAGTAGCTTTTCGTCGGTGTCCACCGGCGTTTTGATGGTGTACATCGGATGGTTGCTGCCGCCGAATACCGTATAGGCGTCTTTGGTGTTCAGATTTTCCAGCTGATAGAACTCGGTGGTCTTCGTCTTCGTGTCCGGATAGTAGATGACGGAATTTCGATAGTCCTCGTCTGTGTCGGGCAGGAAGATGGTCAGAGTGTCATCCTCTCCGTTGACCAGTCCGCTCTTAGAAGCCAGGGTGCCGCGGAAGTCGTTCTTTACCACGTAACGCTTGTAGCTGACCGCATTCCGCAATTTCATGGTACGGGCAGCCTGCTTGTAGGCCAGAAATGCCCCGTCCGTGGTCCAGTGGTGGTCCGTTTTATAATAGAGCTGGGTGTCGTCGGCATGGGCCGACAGCGTATCCCGCACGTCCAGGGACTCATAGCCCAACTTCTCGATCTCCGAAAAGAACCGATCTATATACTGATTCTGATCTTCCGTCACGGCAAAAGCCGGCAGCTTATCCTTCAGAATATTGGCTGCATTAGGCGCCAGCAGAAAATACAGGGGCATATCCTTGTGTTTCTCCTGAAAAGTCCGCAGCCCTTCCAGCAGCTTCTCCATGCTTTTGTCCGAAGGCGCCGTGATGCCCTCCATCAGATAGCCGTCTTTGCATAGGTAAACCCCGTTGACCTCGACCTTGCCCATGGTAACGTCACAGGCCGTTTTGATGCGGATCAAAGCGTTGCGCAACAGGAACTGGTCGTTGGCGTAGGTCTCCAGCCGGCTTTCGTACCGGCCCTCCATGTAAGAGGACAACGAAAAAGCCGGTGCGTCCTGCAGCATCCGGTTCTCCTCTTCAGAGAAGTCCTTATCCGGCGTGAGCAGGTTTATCATGAAAACTGCACCCAGGACTGCGGCAAAACAGAGTCCCAGGATGATCGGCGTTGTTTTTTTGCTCATGTTATTTCATCCTTATGATCAAAGAGTGTCCGTCCGACGCTTTCACACCGTCTGAGGCTTCGGCGTTAGAAACGAAAATAAAGAAACGGGTTATAGCTGCTGAACACCAGATAGGCTGTTGACAGGATCAGCAGTCCCATCAACAGCAGGTTGGTGATCCAACCGAATTTCTTTTCCAGCGTCGCAAACTGTTCCAGGGCTGTCGGAGCGCTGCAGATACAGCCAAGGGCCATGAGAAGCAGGTTGTTGCGCAGCAGATACATCGTCTGCGTATTGAAAACCGGGAGGCCGCCCAGACAGAACATGTTCCGCAGACTATGCAGAGCCGCGGACAGATCCGCGCTGCTGAAAAGGACCCAGCCAATCATGACGATAACTATGGTGTAAACGTGCCGCAGGGCCGGAGGCGCTTTTTCCAGGTAACGGCCCAGAACGTACTTTTCGACAATCAGCAGAACGCCGTAGTAAAGACCCCATATGACGAAGTTCCAGCTGGCGCCGTGCCAAAGACCGGTCAGAGACCAGACGATCAGCAGGTTGAGGATATGGCGGGCAGGACGGACCCTGTTGCCGCCCAGAGGGATGTACACGTATTCCCTGAACCAGGTGGAGAGGGACATGTGCCATCTGCGCCAGAATTCCGTTACCGTTTTGGAGATATACGGATAGTTGAAATTCTCCATAAAAGTAAATCCGAACATGTGCCCAAGGCCGATGGCCATATCCGAGTAGCCGCTGAAATCGAAATAGATCTGCAGGGTGTAGCAGGCGATGCCGATCCAGCAGGTCAATACAGACAGCTTGTCATCGCCGAGGGCGGAGATCTGATCGTAGACAGCGCCCAGATTGTTGGCCAGCAGCACCTTCTTGGAAAGGCCGAAGATGAAGCGGCGGGCGCCCAGTCCGAAGTCCTCCGGCGTGGTGCGGTGGCTTTCCAACTGATCGGCGATGTCCTTGTACTTTACGATAGGCCCCGCGATCAGTTGCGGGAACAGAGACAGATACAGGGCGAATTTCATCGGATTGATCTGCACCTTTACTTTGTTCCAATATACATCAAAGATGTAGGAAAGGGCCTGAAAGGTATAGAAGGATATGCCGATCGGCAGAGCCAGGGCCGTGTAGTGGATCTCGACGCCCAGCAGGGCGGAAAGGGTGTCCATGAGGAATCCGTAGTATTTGAAAAAGCCGAGAATGAACAGATTCATGACGATGGTGAAGACCAGCGTTCCCTTGCCGCTTTTGCCGTGAAGCTGCTCCCTGCGTATATCGATGGCCATGGCATAGTTGAACAGGGCGCTGAACAGCATCAGAAATACGTATACAGGCTCTCCCCAGCTGTAGAAGATGAAGCTGGCGATCAAAAGCACCGGATTGCGCGCTTTTTTCGGCAGGACAAAGTACAGCAAAAGCACCACCGGCAGGAAGTAAAAGAGGAATACGATGCTGCTAAATAGCATCTGTGAACACCTCCTTATAGCTTTCCGGCGCGTCTGCGACGCAACAGAAAAGATACTTGCCGCGGACGGTGATGATGGCGTTTTCCAGCATGGCGACCTGCTTCGGTCCATAGCTCTCATAGGTTTTGATCTGAGACTGGATCCTGCTTTCCGCCGCATCTTTTATACTGTCCAGACTGGACTTGTCCTTTGCTTTAACGATCAAAAGCTCCTCCACGCTGAGGGCCTCGGTGCTCTTGTAATAGATATATTCATCCAATTGTTCATAGTCCAGGCCGTAGAACTGCATCAGCATTCTGTTTCCGCACTTGGACATAGACGCAAGATCTGTGTTTTCTGTCAGTTGTTGTTCGATCTCTTCCATAGGGACGTCGTCAGCATTCTGACCTGTGTAGATGAAGATCAGGAAAAAAGCCAGCACGATGACAAAGACGGCCTTTTTTGCCATAGTAAATCATAACCCCGCTTTCAGTATCATGTTGTTCATCCAGTACGGATAGTAGTCGGCGTTGGCGTGGATGCCGTCGGCCGCGTAGTATTCCGGATGCTCCTCGAAGATATAGCTGTTGTCGATGTAGGTCAGCTTCAGCTCTTTGCACATCTTTTTCAGCGCAGAGTTGAAGCTCTTGTACTTTCCGAGTATCGGCTCGTTATCTATGGCCGTCTCAGAGGGCGGGGCGATAGCGTTGACCATGATCCTGGTATCAGGTGACGTTTTTTGAAAGGCTTTGATCAGCTCGGCGTATTTTTCGACAAAGCGGTCGGCGCTGCCGTTGAAGTTTCCGATATCGTTGATGCCGAAAGCCAGGAAGGCGTTGCGCGGGTACAGCTGGGCGGCAGAGTCAAAGAACTCCTCGTTATGAAGGATGGAGCCGCCGATCTGGCAGAACACCTGGTCGCTGCCCAGCCATCCATAGGCCACAAGACCCTCGGTGAGAGAGTCGCCTAAAATGATGCTGGTGGAAAAGATCTTCTGATACTGCTCCTTTTTTAGTTTCTTTGTCACGTCAAACGTACCCTTGGCTTCCGTGCGCTCCAGATACTGAATCTCTGATTCGATGGTGGATACCTTGGAATAATCAAAGGTGGCGATGGCGGACAGATTGGCCCGGATCCGCTTGTCGCTGTAGTCGGCAGAGCTGTTCTGCCTGCAAAGATTCGCCAAAAAAAGACTTACCAAAATCAGTAAGATAATCAAAAAAACGATCAGTTTTTTCTGCTTTTTCCTGTGAACTGCTCTGTCTTCCATGCTTGTGATTTTCCCATTCCCTTTCTCATTCATGAATGTCCGACTGTTATGTTGTATATACTATGATAGCAAAACTTTGAAAGAAATCAATAGTAATGATGCGTTTTATTTCTTAATAATTCTTAAGGGGGCGGGGAGATGGCTT
>CAZGED010000142.1:0-4852 GCA_964525085.1 uncultured Senimuribacter sp. | reverse complement strand
CTTTCCAATATCGTGAAAAACCCGGTAGATGCGCTGCTGAACGCCAACTATATCGGAATCCTGGCCTGGGCGATTTTGCTGGGGCTTGCGCTGCGCCATGCCGGCGAGACCACGAAGACGTTCCTGTCCGACGTGGCAGAAGCCGTTTCCCAGGTGGTAAGATGGGTCATCAAGTTCGCGCCTCTGGGCGTGATGGGCCTGGTGTTCAACGCCATCGCGACCAGCGGTATCCAGACCCTGTTCAGCTACGGCAGGCTGATCTGCCTGCTGGTGGGAACCATGCTGGTGGACGCTCTGATCGTCAATCCGATCATTGTATATCTGAATACGAGGCAGAACCCGTATCCGCTGGTTTTGAAATGTCTCAAGGACAGCGGCATTACCGCCTTCTTTACGCGAAGCTCTGCCGCCAACATTCCGGTCAACATGAGACTGTGCGAGGAACTGCAGCTGGACAAAGACACTTACTCCATCTCCATTCCTTTGGGCGCTACCATCAATATGGGCGGCGCAGCCGTTACCATTTCCGTTCTGACCCTGGCTGCCGCTCACACCCTGGGTATCAGCGTGGATATCGGAAGCGCCATCATCCTGTGCGTACTGTCCGCCGTCAGCGCCTGCGGCGCGTCCGGCGTGGCGGGAGGCTCACTGCTTCTGATCCCTCTGGCCTGCTCTCTGTTCGGCATCCCAAACGAGATCGCCATGCAGGTGGTCGGCGTCGGCTTCATCGTAGGCGTCATTCAGGATTCCTGCGAGACGGCGCTCAATTCCTCGACGGACGTGCTGTTTACAGCTACGGCTGATATCAGAGCAAAAAAGAAGGAAGGTTGAAATACGATGCCTTATCTCAATGGATAGCTGTCCGGCTTTTCTGTGCCAATTCATAAAAAATCCAATGAATCTGTCAAAGCATTGTGCGTGCAGACCCATTGGATTTTGTCTTTTTATTCTTCCTCTTCATGCTCCTGATTCATCAGGTAGGTGATCAGAGTGCCGGTATAGCGCTCGACGCGGGCGTCGTTGACGGACACGTTGACGATATCGACCTTCGGATTCAGCGCGTGGATGTAGCTGGCGTTGGTGGCCGCCACACAGGTCTTCAGTTCCATGTCGGCGTCGGCATACTGGTCAAAGGCGGTCATGACTGCCTGAATGAATTCAGATTCGGCGCTGCCCGCGAAAGGCTCCTGCTCGCCGGTCTTTTTATATTGGAAGCCGGACAGGCCGCAGATGGTCTCGTAGTCCTGATCGATGTCCTTCAGGTTGGACGTGGTCAGGCTGTTGGCTATGGCGGAGATGGTGAACCGGCCGTTCTTGCAGCGGACAGAGCCGATGCTGGTAATAGAAATCAGGTTTTCATCTTCATCTTTATAGTAAACCCCGTCGATGAGGGTGTAAAGCTCGCTGATGAAGCTGTTCAGGCTGTCCTGTGTCAGCACCCGCTCCGGCAGGTCTACCTCTTCATAGGTATCGGAAACATCAGGATACTCCTCCAGGAAATCATCATAGTGGTCGTAAAAGGTCTCGATGGCCGTTTCCATGCGGCTCTGGAACTTCTCGACGTCGTCCTCATCGATGACGACAGTGGCGGATGCGCTCTTCGGATAGAGGGTGCCGCTGCTGCCGCCGCTGACCTTCGCCAGCTGGAAGATCAGGGCATTGGTCTTGAAGTAGGCCAGCAGGTCGCCCAGCTCTTTGATCGGGTTCGGGTAGGACGAGATCCTGGAATCCGGAATTCCCCCCGGCAGACCGGTGATTTTGATGCGGAAGGCTTTGTCGCCGGAAACCTGTGTGTAAGCCGCTTTGCCCGTGAAGGTGTAGGACGAGCGTCCTCCGGTCTCTACGGACCACATGTTTTTGCTGCCGCCGTTGAGGCAGAATACCTTCGCGTTGTCCGGAAAGTATTTGCTGCTGAGATTCTGTACGCCGCTGTAGTCGTGCTTCTCCTCGGCGGTAAAGATGGCGGTCAGCTTGCCGGTATCTTCGTTGTTCTTGACAGCGTACAGGGCCATGGCCATAGGCTCGATGGCGTTCTGGAAGTTTTGTCCGTCATAAGAGCAGATCAAAACTGTCGGATCCGCTTCTTTATACGCTTTGCTGGATTTGACGGTCATGATCACGTTGCCGCTTCCGTCGACCGTGCAGGATATGCCTTTCGCTTTGGCCCAGCTCTGCAGGTATTCACGGACGGCTTCTGTGGATGTGAGCGTGTCGGCGGAGTCTTTTAAATCTGTCGTATATGCGACGACCTTTTCTTCGATCTTCGTGGAAAGATCCTCTTCCTCTTCCTCTTTGCATGCGGAAAGGGAGAATGCGCAGGTAAAGGTCAGGGCTGCGATCAGTAGTAAAGCAGTCAGTTTCTTCATTGCCAGTCTCCTTTTGTTAATCTTTTGTGAAATTTAGTCTTTTTATAAAAATAATCATTTCTTTTGCATGAAAAATCATATATAATGATACCATAAACGTGAAGATTTTAGTAGCGTTTTCGAGAAACTTCACAGAAATTTAAGATTTGACAGGAGAGGAAAGATGGAATCAAAGAACCTAATTGTCAGGGAGACTGTTTTTGACGACTGCAGGTATTTCGCGGAATGGGAGGTGCTTCCGGAGGTCACGGAGTTCTTCACCATGGACGAGGATCGGGACTATGAGCAGATCGTTACCGAGTTTGTCAAATACAATCTGGATCCGGCCAAGCTGCAGTTTACCATTACCCTGAAGCCGGAGGACAAGCCGATCGGTAAGATCTATCTGTCCCGAATCAACAGAGAGGAAGATTCTCTTGACATTACGAGGATCTATATTGCGGATCCTGAAAACAGAGGCAAAGGGCTGGGAGAGGAAGCGCTGCGCCTGATTTTAGAGTACGCCTTCATCAATCTCCATATGGAACGAGTTACCATAGACCATTTCGAGAAGAACAAGATCGCCGCATCGCTGTACGAGAAGGTGGGCTTTAAAAACGAGGGTCTGATGCGCAACGCCGGAAAGAAAAACGGCAAGTACATCAATCTGCAGCTAAAGTCTATGCTGCGGGCGGAATACTATGACAAGCTCCATAAATAAATGCCGAATAGATGAGAAATCGATCTTAAATCGATGGTCGATCATGGACGCTGAACGCGTACTGAAAAAAATACAATCTGACTTGTGCTTTGCAATGACTGGACTGGCTGCCAAAGGCGGCTGGTCTTTTTTCCTTTTTTTGAGTTTCATATTGACTGCGAGGGGTAATAATAGTATAATTTGTTGTGCTAAGTTTTAAATAAACACTACATCTTGTGTTTTGGGAGAAGATAGAGGAGAAATTGGAAATATGGAAAGTATCATGAAAATCGTCAAGAGAGACGGCAGAACGGTTGATTTCGATGTGGACAAGATCACGGAAGCGATCTTTCAGGCGGCCAAAGTGCTGGGCGGCAGAGACCGGGAGATGGCCGCGTACCTGGCAAAGCAGGTCGAGCTGTATCTTCTGGAGGTGTGCCACAATACGACGCCGACCGTAGAGCAGATTCAGGATGCGGTAGAAAAGATTCTGATCGAATCGGGCCACGCCCGCACCGCGAAAGAGTACATTCTTTACCGGGCCGAACGCACCAGGATCCGGGATATGAACACCAAGCTGATGCGTGTCTACGAGGATCTGACCTTCAAAGAGGCCAAGGACAACGATGTGAAGCGGGAAAATGCCAACATCGACGGAAATACGGCCATGGGCACCATGCTGAAATACGGTTCGGAAGGCGCCAAGGAATTCTACAAGATGTACGTTATCGATCCGAAGTACGCCAAGGCCCACGATAACGGCGATATCCACATTCATGATATGGACTTCTATACGCTGACCATGACCTGCTGCCAGATTGACCTGGTGGAGCTGCTGAAGGACGGATTTTCCACAGGCCACGGCCATCTGAGAGAGCCAAACGGCATTGAAAGCTACGCGGCGCTGGCCTGTATCGCCATTCAGTCCAACCAGAACGACCAGCACGGCGGCCAGTCGGTGCCGAACTTCGACTACGGCATGGCGCCCGGCGTGAAGAAAACCTATAAAAAGCTGTATTACGAGAACCTGGGGAAGGTTCTGGAGTGGATGTATGACGTAGAGGACGGCGTTGAGACGGCCAAGCAGATCTGCCTGGACATCGAAGCGGAGCACGGCGTATATCCATGCATGGGATGGGACAACAACTATAAGGAGTTGGAAGCTGAAAGGCTGAAGGCCTTTGTGGATGCGGCAGTGATTCCGCAGATGCAGGAAAAGGCGACGAAGTTCGCGGACAAGGAGATCAGAAGAAAGACCTATCAGGCCATGGAGGCGCTGATCCACAATCTGAACACCATGCATTCCAGAGCCGGTGCGCAGGTGCCGTTCAGCTCTCTCAACTACGGAACGGATACCTCTCCGGAAGGCCGTCTGGTCATGGAATGTATCATGGAGGCCACGGAAGCCGGACTGGGCAACGGGGAAACGCCGATCTTCCCGATCCAGATCTTCAAAGTCAAGGAAGGCGTCAGCTATAACCCGGAGGACCCTAACTACGATCTGTTTAAGCTGGCCTGCAGAGTTTCCGCCAAGAGACTTTTCCCGAATTTTTCCTTCCTGGACGCGCCGTTTAACAAGCAGTACTACCGGGAAGGCCGTCCGGAGACGGAATGTGCTTATATGGGCTGCCGGACTCGCGTGATCGGCAACGTCCACGACCCGTCCAGAGAGATCGTATACGGCAGGGGGAATCTGTCCTTCACGTCGATCAATTTGCCGAGACTGGCCATCAAAGCCAGAGGCGACGTGGACGCCTTCTTTGACGGACTGGACCACATGATCGATTTGGCCATCGGCCAGCTCAAT
>CAZGED010000141.1:0-4888 GCA_964525085.1 uncultured Senimuribacter sp. | reverse complement strand
CCCTGGGAGCAGAGCAGGATCAGCTTGTCTCCGCCGGCCAGAACAGTGGAACCGCTGGGAACGATCTCTTTCTGCTCCCGCTGAACGGATACGACAAGGCAGCCCGGCGGCAGCAGCATCTTTTCGATCTTTTCACCGTCCATGCGGCTTCCGATATAGACGTCGCTTTCCAGCAGGATCTTGTGGCTCCGGGTCTCTTCATCGGTGCCGTAATCCGCGCCGCCTGCCAGCATGCGGTGCAGCAGCTGATCGTAGATCGGCTGACCGCCTAAAAGATCGGCAGTCAGATAGGCAGCCAAGGCCACTACGGCCAGAGGCAGAAAGTTCTTAAAATCTCCGCTCATCTCTGTGATCAAGATGACGCCGGTAATCGGAGACCGGACGATGGCGGAGAAATAGCCTGCCATGCCGAGGATGACGAAATTGGTCAGATACAGCTCTTCATATCCCGCCAGACCGCCGACAGCCATGGCAAAAAGCCCTCCCGTAATAGCGCCCAGCACCAGCAGCGGCAGGAAAATGCCGCCCGGCACGCCGCAGCCAAAGCTGATGATGGAAAACAGGAATTTCACCGCCAGCAGGATCAGCAGCGCTTCTATGGCAAAAGACCCCGCGGCGATCTGACCGACCAGATGATGACCGCTGCCCAGCACCAGAGGATAGCATATGGCCAGCGGAATCACCAGCAGAAACGGCACCAGCACCCGCAGAGAGCGCCGGGGTATTTTTCCGTAAAGATCCTGAATCCGCGCGGTCATCCAGTTGTAAAAAACGCCGAACAGTCCCAGCACGATCCCAAGAAGCAGGACCATCCAGTATCTGGACAGAGGGAGTTTGCCGTCCACATACAGGCCAAATACCGGCGTCAGTCCAAAGATATAGGACGATACAAAGTCAGACGCCACGGAAGCGGCCATGGTCAGCACCAGAACATCGGTAGAAAAGTTTTTATGCAGTTCCTCCAGGGCGAAGACCACACCGGCCAGAGGCGCGCAAAAAGCGCCGGACAGACCGGCTCCCGCGCCGCAGGTCATCAGCAGCTTTTCCTCTGTCTTCAGGTTGCCGGACAGTCTGGAAAAACCCTTTCCCACCATGGCTCCCAGCTGGATGCTGGGACCTTCGCGGCCTAAGGACAGGCCGCCTCCGATGGCGCATACGCCTCCGATAAACTTCGCCGCAATGATCTGCCACCAGTTCT
Source organism: uncultured Senimuribacter sp. (assembly GCA_964525085.1). Lineage (GTDB taxonomy): Bacteria > Bacillota > Clostridia > Peptostreptococcales > Anaerovoracaceae > Senimuribacter. Next base: position 3,690 of record CAZGED010000141.1, on the reverse strand, counting down.
GCTCCATCTGCCCCAGCAGCTCTCCCTTGACCTGGGGAATGCCGGAGCCGCCGCACAGCGGTACTCTGCGCAGGGCGTACCATGCCACGAAGCAGGCGGCAAAGAGCATGGCCAGTGCCGCGGCCGCGCTGAGGGCGTCTTCTGAGGCAGCCAAAAGAACAGAGCTTCGTAAAAGCTCTGCCTTTTCCAAAGCCAGCCGAAAGAGGGAGACCAGAAGTCCTGTCAGGACGCCTACGCCGATACCCTCCGCCACCAGCCGATATTGATGTTTCAGGTTTTTGACCCGTTCCAGGGTTGCACGCGTTTTGTTCTTCATTAGTTCGTGTATAGATTTGTCGTCACATATTCCGGATCACAGGTTACGTCGATACCCAGCGCCCGCAGGGTCTGCTCATCCCGATCGCTGAGAATGGCTGTACAGTGGGCCTTGCAGCCCTTCAGCTGCGGCAGCTTGCCCACGGCGACGGACGCGAAAGGATTCTGCGTGCCGGAAATGGTCAGGGCCATGAGGACCTCTTCACAGTTCAGGCTTGTCCTGTCATAGTCCAGGATCTCCGTCTTCAGCTTCTGGGTCGTCTCCAGCACCTGCGGCGTGATGATCAGCATGTCGTCGGCCAGGCCGGACAGCTTTTTGATGGCGTTGAGCACGGCGGCGGCCGCTGCCACCATGCGGCGGGAACTTCTGCCGGTGACGATGGAACCGTCCGGCATTTCGATGGCCATGACGACCACGTTCATGTACCGGTCGTCGCAGTCCCGCTTCTTATCAGCGTAATCCCTGGCAGGCTGCACCACCTTCCGGTCGCTGACGTCCCTGCCAACTTCCTTCATCAAAAGCTTCGCCCTCTCCAGGGAACTTTCGGAGATTTTCCCCTTCTTGTAGTCACACTCCGCCAGCAGGTAGCGGCGGATGATCTCCTGGCAGGCCGCTTCCCGGCAGACCTCGTCGTCTGTAATCGCAAAACCGGCCCGGTTGACACCCATATCCGTCGGAGATTTGTATTCCGATTCCTCTCCGGTGATCTTCTCGATGATCCGCTTTACCACAGGGAATACTTCCAGATCCCGGTTGTAGTTGACGGCCATTTGGCCGTAGGCTTCCAGATGGAAGGAGTCGATCATATTGACGTCCTTCAGATCGGCAGTAGCCGATTCATAGGCGATGTTGACAGGATGCTTCAGCGACAGGTTCCAGATCGGGAACGTCTCAAACTTGGCGTACCGCGCCTTTGTTCCCCGTTTGAAATCGTGATACAGCTGGGACAGGCTGGTCGCCAGCTTGCCGCTGCCGCCGCCCGGACCAGTGACCACCACCAGCGGCTTCGTGACCTCGATGTACGGGTTCGCGCCGTAGCCTTCGTCGCTGACGATGGTATCCACATCTGTGGGATACCCCTTTGTATAATAGTGCTTGTAAGTTTTGATGCCGCGGCGCTGCAGCTTATTGATGAACATGTCCACCGCCGGAGCGTCCTGATATCGGGTCACCACCACGCTGTTGATGGAAAGGTCGTATCTGCGGAAGGTATCGATGAGCCGCATGACCTCCAGATCGTATGTAATGCCGAAGTCCTGACGCGTCTTGTTGGTCATGATATCCCCCGCATAGATGCAGATGATGATCTCCGCCTGATCCTTCATGTGCTGCAACAACTTGATCTTGGCGTTCTCGTCAAAGCCGGGCAGCACCCGCATGGCGTGCTTGTCATGGACCAGCTTGCCTCCGAACTCCAGGTACAGCCGTTCCGCGTTTCCCCGGTTGATTCTCTCCAGGATATACTTGGACTGCTCTTCGATGTACTTTTCCGCGTCAAAACCTACTTTTACCATACTTCCTCCTCAAATCATCCTATTGTTTCATCGATCGACCGTTACACAGAAAGCTGCACTGCCCACAGCACGGTGGTCAGCACCAGGGCGGCGATGACCGCCACCACGACGATCTGCGCAATCCGTCTTCTCCGCTTATTCACAGTGTTTCCCCCTTTTCTCTACTGCATTACCTGGATCTTCAGGCGGTTTCTCCCCTCTGCCACGCCGCCTATGCTGACCTGATAATCGATATGGACATCTCCATATCCATCATCTGACAGGTTATTGACCACATCGCTGGTCAGCACCTCCATATCCATACTGCCATACGGCGTCTGATACCGGCTGGAAAACCGCTTTCCCTTTTCAAAGACGAACTCCGCGCCAAATCCGGCGGCCTCACCGATCCGCTTCATGCGGACCGTGTTGCCGGTCAGCTTCAGTGTAGTCTTGCATCCGGGGAATCCGGAAAACTCGCTTTCATCGTAGATCAGATAACGGGATCCGCCTCTTTCGTACAGCTTCCCTTCTGTGATGAACTCCATCTGGTCTCCGTCGTCTTGATCCGCCATCTGTCTACCCGTTATTTTTAGCATGATATCTTTCATAACCCAAATCCACTATCCTTTCAACCAGCTCACCGAACGGCACGCCCACCGCCTTCCACATGGCAGGAAACATGCTGTACTTGGTAAAGCCGGGTATTGTATTGATCTCATTGATGTATACGGCGCCGGTGTCTCTGTCCACAAAGAAATCCACCCTGGCAAAGCCGCTGCAGTCCAGGGCCCGGTAAGCTTTGACCGCCAGGCTTCGGATCTCCTCGTAGGTCTCCGCCGGCAGGTCCGCGGGCACCGTGATCTCCGTTCCCGCATCGTCGCTATACTTGGCCGTATAATCGTAAAAATCCAGCTTGGCCGTGATCTCACCTACAGCCGCCGCCTTCAACTGATGGTTGCCGATAACGCCGGTCTCCACCTCGCGGCAGTTGACAGCCTCTTCCACGATGATGCGCCGGTCGTACTTTGCCGCCAGCAGCAGGGCCTGCCTCAGCTCTTCCCGGTTTCTCACCTTGGAAATGCCTACGCTGGAACCCATGTTGGACGGCTTGACGAATACGATGTACGGCAGAGCGGCTTCTACCGCGTCCAGCACCGCCTCCATATCCTCTGCCACGTCCTCGGCGCAGACCAGCTCATAGCGGCTGGTCGGTATGCCCGCCTGATCAAAGAGCCTCTTGGCGCTGACCTTATCCATACAAAGGGCCGACGACAAAACGCCACAGCCGGCATATGGCATATCCAGCATTTCAAAGAAGCCTTGAATGGTTCCGTCCTCGCCGTAAGGCCCGTGGAGGATGGGCAGAGCGAAATCTGCCAGCGTCTTGATGTCCGACGGGCTGATGTCCCTCGCGGAGGCTTCCCATGCGCCGGACGGTATGTCGCTGACGCAGCCATCAAAGTGTTTCCAGCGGCCGTCTCTGGTGATGCCCACCATGACCACCTCAAATTTTTCTCTGTCGATAGCCTCGATCACGGAAGCGGCGGACAACAGGGAAACTTCGTGTTCTCCTGATCTTCCGCCAAAAATGACACCGATTTTTTTCATAATAATCTACCCCCTAGCGTTAGCCGCATTACAGTTGGCCGTAAATCCTTTCCAAATGTTCTTTATCAAAAAGATATTTCTTCTCGCAGAACTGACAGGTCAGCTCCGCCTGGCCGTCCTCGTCGATGATCGCACGCAGATCTTTTTTTCCGATGGCGGCAAGGGCCTGCTCCAGCCGTTCCTCGCTGCAGTCGCACTGCCACTGCATCTGCCGGTATTCCAGGATTTCCGGTACGAAGTCCTCCGGCATTTTCCCAAAGATCTCGCCGA